>CALQCV020000007.1 GCA_943329165.2 Candidatus Nitrotoga sp. CP45
ATTGATATGTTTTATAATCCAAACAATTTCCCTATGCTTTCTGCTGCTAATTATGATGCATTATTAATAGGGTGGTCATCTATAATACCTCCAGAGACTCCCTTAAAACCGGGTGTAACGTTTAAAGCTGCAGGTACTAAATTTTGTAATGGTGCTTCAGGTCGAGCTATATTGACTTCTATACCTAATAATTGGACTATCACAGATGGCGGATATGATTGTATGAGTTTAGACACAGAAGAATTTAATACAAGTAGTCTAAAACTATATCCTAATCCCGTTTTAATCATCTTAAATGTAAAAGTTGACAGTAATCTTATCAATCAGCCTTATTCCATCATTGATGGTGTAGGAAGAGTTGTTTTAAATGGTAACCTTAACGAAGTTGATACCGTCATCAATGTGGAGCAACTATCAAAAGGCATTTATTATTTAAAGGTATCAGATAGCAACGCAACCAAGTTTATCAAAGAGTAAGAAATTGTCTTTGGGGCAATAATCCTAAAATGTAGGTAAGTTAAAAAGTTAAGGCTTGGATTTTATAATCTAAGCCTTTTTTCAAATATGAGAGTAAATAGGCTAAAACTATCCCCAATTTTATCTTCAGATTATATATTCCAGTGGTATTGACCACCGAAATTCTAACTAAAATAAGAAAACCCCTGCCTGTTTACTTCTCGAACAACTTCAACTTTATCAATATAATTACCCAACGTAACCTACTCCGATTTCTGGTATCCCATTGAAGCCAAAAAGCCTTTTAAAAAAAATGATATTTTTTTATCTATAAATATAATTTTGTTGTACTTTTGAGCGTACAATTAGATGTACGATAACAAACAATATTATGAAAGCAGTATCTATTTCAACATTAAGAAAAAATATGAAAAACTATTTTGATGAAGTATCTAATTCTTCAGAAATGTTAGTAGTTTCAAGAAATGACGAAGATGATGCCGTTGTAATTATATCCCTAAAAGAATATAATTCAATGACAGAAACACAATATCTTTTATCTACTAAAGCAAATAGAAGAAGACTTGCTGAATCCTTGCAACAAGCTGAAAATGGCGAATTAAAATCTTATAATTTTGATGAATTAGAAACCGTTTAAACATGAATATTAGCTTTACATCCAATGGTTGGGAAGATTTAGAATATTGGATAGACAACGACCCTGACACGGTCACAAAGATTAAGGATTTAATAAAATCAATACGTCAAGACCCATTCAGAGGATTAGGAAAACCAGAGCCCTTGAGATATGATTTAAAAGGATATTGGTCAAGAAGAATTACAAGTGAGCATAGAATTGTTTACAAGGTTTCAGGGACTAAAGGTGTTGACCAAAAATGTGTAATACTACAATGTAGATATCACTATGATGATTAAAAAAGTAAGCCCTTTTGGGAACTTTTTTATACTAATTCGTGAATTAATCTAAGTGTACTGAATGAGCGGTAAAATGCTTAAAAATGAACGATTTTGCATTACTTAAAAAACAAAAACTTAGTAAAATAAGGCATTTTTAAAATATAGATTCTACTTGCAGGCAAGAGGTAGTCGGTTCGAATCCGATATTCTCCACGAATAAATAGGAAGCGAGCTACAATAAAATAGCTTGCTTTTTTATTTTAGTTGGATTTCTATTTTCAAAGCGTAGCTTTGAGGAAAAGCGTAGTTAATCCGATATTCTCCACAAAAAGCCGTATCGTTGAAAATCGAGACGGGTTTTTTATTTCCCACCTTTTAATTCTTCAGCTACTTTCTCTAATTCTGCATACCAATCTTCACCAAACTTTCGAATCAAAGCTTCCTTTACAAATTTATATACCGGAACTTCAAGTTCTTTTCCTAATAAACATGCTGGATTGCAAATGTCCCAACGATCGTAATTTACTGCGGCAAATTCGGTAAAATCTTTTACACGAATAGGATACAAATGACAGGAAACCGGTTTTTTCCAATCAATAATCCCTTGATTATAGGCTTGTTCGATGCCGCAAAGTGCTGTTTTTCCATCAAAAATTACATACGCACAATCTTTATTGTCAATTAATGGTGTTTCTAAATCTTGGTCAGTCCCTACTACCCATGTCCCTAATCTTTCAATAGCTTCGATGCCTTCCTTACGCAAAAAGGGTTTTACTTTTGGATAAATTTCTTCTAATATTTTTGTTTCTTCTTTAGTCAAAGGAGCACCAGCATCACCATCAACACAGCAAGCGCCATGACAAGCGGAAAGATTACAGACAAAATCTTTTTCGAGGATGTCTTCAGAAACTATGGTTTTGCCTAATTGAAACATGAATTGATTTAGGATTTAGCCCTTTGACTGCGCTCAGGGTGACATTAATTTGGATTTAAATTCGCTGCAAAAGTAATTAAATTGATATTGGGATTTGGGATTTCCATTTTGGAATTTAGTACTTTTGGGGAAAGTAATTTATGAACATCGATTTTAGAGAAATAGCCACGGCCACAATGGTGCTTTTTGCCGTTATTGATATTGTGGGAAGTATTCCAGTGATTATTGGTTTACGTGCAAAATTTGGACATATTCAATCGGAAAAAGCGTCATTGGTTTCGGCCGGAATTATGATTGCATTTCTTTTTGTAGGTGAAGAAATCCTGAAATTGATTGGAATTGACGCCAATTCTTTTGCTGTTGCCGGTTCGTTTGTATTATTCTTTTTAGCTTTAGAAATGATATTGGGAATCAGATTATACAAAGACGATAAAGCGACTTCTGCTTCGATAGTTCCGATTGCATTTCCTCTGGTCGCTGGTGCCGGAACAATGACAACTTTGCTTTCGCTTCGCGCCGAATTTCAATCTGTAAATATAATCGTCGCGATACTTTTGAATATTATTCTGGTGTATTTGGTGTTGAAATCTTCTGCCAAAATTGAAAAAATGCTTGGCGAAAATGGATTAAGTATCATCAGAAAAGTTTTTGGCATCGTACTTTTAGCCATTGCTGTTAAATTATTTGCCGCTAATGTTAAAGGACTATTTGTGTAAAGCCAAATTTTAGTATTTTTGTCCTCTAAAAATGTTTCATGAAAATTTTCACCAACATACTTCTTTTTATTGCTATTGCATTGATAATAGTAAATGTCTTTCTTCTGGATTTCAAAAAACCACTTGAAGGCAATAGCATGATTGCTTTGATTGGCATTGCAGCATCGTTTTGCGCGGTTTTAATTCTGTTGATTTTTAGAATGTCTAAAAAAATAGAATCAAAACTTAAAAACTAATTTTTTTAAATTTCAAATAGCAAATTTCAAATCCCAAATAAAAGTCAAATTACAAAATACAAAAGGGTTGGGTTTTATGATTCGATTTTTGGAGCTTAATTGTAATTTGTTTTTTAGTAATTCGTAATTTTTAAATTTATGTTTGATGTTTTAATAATTGGTGGTGGCGTTTCCGGAGTGTCATGCGCTTTAGTTTTGGGTTCGGCTCACAAGAAACCATTTGTTTCTGATAAAAAAATCGGAATTATTACGCATCAAAAAACATCGTCACTTCAGGAAGCTATATTTTACAATGCGTACGGCGTTTCTTCTGGTAAATTGGGTTCAGAATTATTGACCGAAAGCACCGAACAGTTGCACCAACTATATCCTCATATAACTCAAATTGAAGGAGAGAAAGTACTAAAAGTAGCAGGTGAATTTCCAAATTTTACAATTACCACCAATAAGAATTTATATCAAACAAAAAGTATTGTTGTAGCAATTGGCTATTCTAACACTTTCAACATTGAAGGTCTGATGCACTTTGTCGAACCACACAAAAAAGCGGTGGCTGAAAAACAACGCATCCAACTGAAAAATGAAGACCATAAAGTTGCCGAAGGAATTTATGTAGTGGGAACCCTTGCCGGTTGGCGAAGTCAGTTGGCGATTGCGGCCGGAAGTGGCGCGGCTGTATCAACGGATATTTTGACTTTTTGGAATAATGGTATTTCTTCACAAAGTCACGATTCGATAAAAAAATAGTTTACTTACTCCGTCAGTTTGTTACGCTCCTCTCAAAACCACATTCAGCATGGTATCATCTTTAAGAATGATAGTGTAGTATTGGCTTTCGCCAAATAACTGTCGGGCAAATTCAGCAGAAATATATTTTTTCACCAATGTTTTATTGTTTTCCAATTTCATTTCCAAACCAGCGTTATTCAGATAGCTTTCCAATTTGGGCACATAGCTGTAATCATTTTGCATTTTGGTTACAAATTGTTCGAATTTCAATCCCTTGAATGTATTTCGGTTTTTATCTAATTGCTCAAAAACAAAATGTCCCACAACACCGGAATTTAGAACATAAGCTAAATTTTCTTCCCCTTTTTTAACTTCTAGAGGCACAAAAATATCAGGAACAATTCCTCCACCGCCATAAACGATTCGGCCTTTTTTGGTTTTAAATTTCAGAGAATCGGCGATTTGCATTTTGTCTTTTTCATAGAGTTCACCGCTTGCAAAACGAGTCTCAGCATCGTGACTGTATTTTTCACCTTCGCCTTTAGTATAAGGTTTTTGAATAGAACGTCCGCTTGGCGTGTAGTATCTTGAAACTGTCAAACGAACAGCCGAACCATCTTCGAAATCCATCTCGCGCTGCACCAATCCCTTTCCAAAAGAACGCCGCCCAACAATTGTCGCCCGATCATTATCCTGAAGTGCTCCGGCAAGAATTTCACTTGCCGAAGCGGAGTTTTCGTCAATTAAAACAAAGACTTTTCCGCTTTCAAAAATACCTTCTTCGGTAGCATATGTTTTATCAATTTTTCCTTTTCTGTTTTTGGTAAAAACAATAAGTTCTTTGTCCTTTAGAAACTCGTCGGCAATTGCCACGGCTCTTTCAAGATAGCCGCCACCATTATCACGCAAGTCAATGACTAAAGTGGTCATTCCTTGTTTTTTTAATTGTTCCAATCCAATTTTAAATTCGTCATAAGTATTCTCCGCAAAACGATTTATTTTGATATAACCTGAAGTTTTATGGAGCATCAAATACGCATCGACGCTTTTTATCGGAACCACGTCGCGATCAACAGTAAGTTTTAGTTTTTTGTTGCTACTTTTTCTAAAAATAGTAAGTAAAACTTTTGAACCTTCTTCGCCTTTTAGTTTTTTGTATAAGCTATCGGTTGGCAATTTTCGCCCAAAAAGTTTGGTTTTGTCGGCGTATAAAATTCGGTCTCCAGAGAGAATTCCTGCCTTTGCAGCCGGACCATTTTCCAGGGGCCTTACCACAGTAACCGTATCGTTATACATATAAAAATTAACACCAATACCAACAAAATCACCTTTCATGATTTCGGCTTCCGAAGATTGTTCACTTGGCGGAAGATAAACCGAATGCGGGTCAAGATTTGCCAGAATGCTGTTTACCGTAAGGTCTACAATGGAATCAGAATTGACATCATCGACATATTCATCATTGATAAAATCAATTAGGCGTTCAATTTTTACTTTTCGGGCATTTTGTTTTGATAGCGTTCGTTGCGGAAAATTTAGCATACCACCAATGACGATACCTAAGGCAATACAAGCAAATAAAAGTATTGGTAAATATTTCTCCTTTGATTTCATTTTATGCTGAATTTGTTTCAGTATCTCTTTTATCCTAAATCTTCAATTTGGTTGACAACAACACCTGCTTTTTCGAGAAATTCTAGACCGGTGGTATCGCGATATCCATGTTGAAATACCACGCGTTTTATTCCCGATTGATGAATAAGTTTACTGCATTCTTTGCAGGGCGAAAGTGTAATGTATAAGGTTGCGTTTTCGCAAGTTTGTGTTGAACGTGCTACTTTTGAAATAGCATTGGCTTCGGCGTGAAGTACAAACCATTGCGTTAGTCCTTCTTCGTCTTCGCAACAGTTTTCAAAACCCGATGGTGTTCCGTTATAACCATCGGAAATAATCATTCGGTCACGCACAATTATGGCGCCAACCTGTTTGCGTTTGCAATAAGAAAGTTTGCTCCATTCAGCAGCAATTCTTAAGTAAGCAATATCGTATTTGAGTTGTTTTTGTTCTTTCATTTATTCTGAACTTGTTTCAGAATCTGTATTTGAGATTCTGTAAAATCAAAAAGTTTTTTATTTAGCCCTGATGGAAGGAAACGCCATGCGTGACGAACAGCAGGAAAATGGTTAGCAAATATACCCAAACCTTTCGCTCCTCAACAATTATTTAACCCAAATTTCACTTCTTATAATCATCGGAATGACCACACCGGCTACAAAGGCAGAAATGATTAAAATCCAGTCGCGTTTTGAGAGTTTTAGTAAGGTTTGAGCAACGTAAGCCAGTAATAAAGCTAATATCACCACAATAATTTGGGATACGCCAAAGCCAAGTGAGGATTCAAAAAGCGGTAATAATTTATCGGTTGGTTTTCCGGAAAGAAGACTGTTAAAATAATTAGCAAAGCCTAATCCGTGAATGATTCCGAATAGCAAAGTCACAATGGCAATAAAGGTAATGCTGTCTTTTTTGCTAGATTTTCCTGTAGAAAGGATGTTGTATAAAGCAGTAATAAGAATAATTATCGGAATTATAAAAGAAACAATATTGACTTTAATTGTTATGACATCAAAAACGGAAAGCAGCAGCGCCAATGTGTGTCCCGCTGTAAATAAGGAAGCAAGAATCAGGATTTTTTTCCATGATTTGAATTCGTACGGAACGGTAAGCGCCAAAAGAAATAAAACATCATTGTAGGCAATAATATTCCCCATGTGTTTTAATCCAATAGTGAAGTAAATCCAGAAATCAGACATAGCATTTAGGTTGATTGGTATCGTAAACTTACAATTTATTTTGTTTTGCTATCAAAAATAAACCTTAAAATCGATGAAAAACATTTTTGATTTGCGTTTCCAAAAAAGGGTAATTTGAATTATATTTGTAGTCTAAAACCAGTAAGATTATGTCATTTTCAGATTTATTTGATAGCGAATTTAAAAGTAGAAATAAAGCTCATTTTTCAGCAATTGTGCGTGTAGCAATTGCCGATGGAGATTTAAGCAAAGAAGAAAAAGAATTCATAGATAAACTGGCTGTTCGTTTAGAAATTTCGGTAGCAGAATATGAAGAGATTTTAGAAAACCCTTTGAAATATCCAATCAATCCGCCTTATTTACATTCACATCGTTTAGAGCGCTTGTTTGATTTGTCGAGAATGGTATATGTTGATCATGTTCTTGGTCCAAAGCAAAAACAAGTTTTAACCAAGTTTGCTTTGGCATTAGGATTTACTCCTGGAAACGTTCCTTTTATTGTTGATAAAGCGATGTCATTATTGGTGCTACATGTAGATTTGGATACATTTGTTTACGAAATGACCCATATGAATAAGTAAGAATGTTTCACCGCAAGAGTCAAGTTGAAAGACCGCTGCGCTGCGACATTAAGATAATATAAAAGGCAGAAAATTTTACTTCTCTGCCTTTTTCTTTTCTCTTGCTTTATTCCGCTGCGCTGCATACCATTCGGCTTCGCCGCGGGTCTTGCTTTTTTCTTTAACTATGTTTTGCCATAAACTCTTCGGCCTTTTCCACCATATTATAACTTCCACAGAAGAATGGAACCCGTTGATGTAGCTCTGTTGGTTGTATTTCCATAATTCTTCCAAAACCATCAGAAGCTTTTCCGCCGGCTTGCTCTGCAATAAATGCCATTGGATTGCATTCATATAATAAACGCAATTTTCCTTTTGGTGCCTTGGAACTTGTTGGATAAATATAAATTCCGCCTTTAATCATATTTCTGTGAACGTCGGAAACCAAACTTCCAATGTATCGAGAAGTATAAGGTCTGTCCCCTTCTTCCAGCTGACAATATTTTAAATAATTTTTTACACCTTGCGGAAAATGCACATAGTTCCCTTCATTGATTGAATAAATAGTTCCGTCTTTTGAAAATTGCATATTCGGGTGAGATAAATAAAAAGTCCCAATGGCAGGATTCAACGTAAAACCATTCACGCCATGGCCTGTTGTGTAAACCAACATCGTTGAGGTACCATAAATCACATAACCTGCAGCCACTTGACTAGTTCCAGGCTGCAAAAAATCTTCTAATGTAACAGGAGTTCCAACTGGAGTTACACGTCTGTAGACGGAAAAAATAGTTCCAACAGAAACATTCACATCAATATTGGATGAGCCATCCAAAGGATCCATTAATACAATATATTTGTTATTATGACTTTTATCCGAACCGGCAACTGTTATAAAATCATCGCTTTCTTCAGAGGCAATTCCGCAAACAATTTCACGGTTGATTAAGGTTTGAATAAAAACTTCATTAGCATACACATCCAGTTTTTGCTGGTCTTCTCCTTGAATATTTTGTTCTCCTGCAGCTCCAACAATATCCACCAAACCGGCTTTGTTTACTTTGTAGTTTACTACTTTGGCAGCTAATCTGATGGAATTAATAATTCGAGATAATTCGCCGGACGAATATTGAAATTCTTCTTGTTTTTCGATGATAAATTCACCTAACGTGATGTTGCGTTCTTCCATTACGAAATTATTGTAGTTGTTTGTGCAAATATCGATAAATTTGGTAGAGAAAAAATCTATTTCGCGAAGAAATTAATAATTGTATTTTTGTCAAAAATCTGAACCAAATGAACATCCGAAAAGGAGAAAAAAAAGATATGAAAGCGGTTCTTGATTTGATTCAGGAATTGGCCACTTTCGAAAAAGAACCTGATGCTGTTGTGGTAGCTGTGGCTGATTTAGAGCGAGATGGTTTTGGTGATTCGCCATTGTTTCATACTTTCGTTGCTGAGATTGAAAACGAAATAGTTGGAATTGCATTGTATTATTACCGCTATTCGACTTGGAAAGGCAAAACCATTCATTTGGAAGATTTAATCGTTAAAGAAAAAATGCGCGGTTCCGGTTTGGGCTTTGCGTTGTATTCTAAAATTATCGAACAAGGAAAAATTGACAAGGTTCGCCGGATTGAGTGGGCAGTTTTGGATTGGAATTTGCCCGCAATAGAATTCTATCAAAAATCAGGAGCAAAAGTATTAGAAGACTGGCGTGTGGCGCAAATGGACGAAAACGGAATAAATGAATTTTTAAGTAAGTTATAATGAGAATTTTTAAATTTGGTGGAGCTTCTGTAAAAGATGCTGAGGGAATAAGAAATGTATTTAGTGTATTGGAAAAAGTAGGTCACGAGGACACGCTTTTGGTGATTTCTGCTATGGGAAAAACTACGAACGCATTGGAATTGGTAATCAAGAATTACTTTGAAAAATCAGGCGAACTGAATTCCTCTTTGCAGGATGTTCGAAAGTACCACAATCAAATTTTATTAGATTTATTCGATGACGAAAACCACGAAGTTTTTTATGCAGTGAACAGTCATTTTGCCGATTTAGAATATTTCATTCGAAGCAATAAATCGCCAAATTATAATTTTGTGTACGACCAAGTGGTGAGTTATGGAGAAATTGTTTCGACCACGATTGTAAGTCATTATTTCAATTATGCAGGTTTAAAAAACAACTGGATTGACGTTAGAAATTTTATCAAAACCGATGCTACGTATCGCGATGCCGAAGTTAATTGGGAAAAAACACAGCAATTCATATCGAAAGGGGTAAAGAAAAAAGCGCTCAACATCACACAAGGATTTTTAGGCTCTGATGAAAATAATTTCACCACAACTTTGGGTCGAGAAGGTTCCGATTACACCGCAGCCATTTTTGCCTATTGCTTAAATGCTGAAAGCGTAACGATTTGGAAAGACGTTCCGGGTGTGATGAATGCCGATCCGAGGGTTTTTGAAAATGCGATTCTGTTAAACCAAATTTCGTATCGCGAAGCAATTGAGTTGGCGTTTTATGGCGCAACCGTTATTCACCCGAAAACATTGCAGCCGCTTCAGAAAAAAGAAATCCCATTGCATGTAAAATCATTCATTAATCCCTTATTACCAGGAACAAGCGTTTCCAAAGGAAAAGATTTAGAGCCACAAGCACCATGTTATATTGTTAAAAGAGGGCAATTATTGATTTCGTTATCGTCTATTGATTTCTCTTTTATCATGGAAGAAAACATCAGCGAAATTTTTGCTTTGTTCCACCAGTACAAAATGAAAGTGAGTTTGATTCAGAACTCGGCGATTAGTTTTTCGGTAAGTATGGAAGATAAATTTGGTAATTTTAACGAACTGAAAGCTATCTTATCTAAAAAATTCAAAGTGTCTTATAACGAAAACGTATCTTTATATACGATTCGTCATTTCACCAAAGAAGCTGCAGAAATGGTCGAAAAAGACAAAACCGTTTTGCTAAAACAAATCTCGAGAGAAACAATTCAGATTGTGACGAAGGAGTAAAATTTATACTCAAAATAGCTTTTTTACGTTAATACTATGTATGTTAAAAAAACTTTTTTTATTGTTGGTCTTTATTGGCTTTTCCAAGCTTTCCGCTCAGGAAATCAAGACGTTATACAATAGTAAAAAAATAGCTGTTTCAAGCGATACCATCTCCATTGAAAAAGTAAGTATCAGCCCGAGTTTCTTCAAATTGCAAACTTCTGAAGGGAAAGAAATTGACACTACTTTCTATAAAATCGATTTCAAAAAAGGGAAACTGATTTTTAAAAACGGGTACACTTCACAAGATAGTATAACAGTTCGTTATTTTAAATTCCCCGAGCAGTTAACCAAAACATATAGCATTTACGACCAAGACAGAGTCGTTGCAAATGACGGAGGTTTGTACAAGGTCAATCGTTCCATCAAAAAGTTTGTCCCGTTTGATGGGTTGAACACTTCAGGAAGCATTACGCGTGGAGTTACAATTGGCAATAATCAAAATGCTTCGGTAAGTTCTAATTTAGATTTGCAGATTACAGGAAAAATTTCGGATAAAGTTTCGCTTCGGGCTTCGATTCAAGATTCTAATATTCCGCTTCAGGATAATGGCTATTCCCAAAAACTAGATGAGTTTGACCAAATCTTCATTGAATTATTTACCGATAAATGGAACATTCGTGCCGGCGATTTATTTCTCGAAAACCGACAGTCCCGATTTCTGAATTTCAACAAAAAAGTACAAGGACTCTCTACCCGTTTCACTTTTGGTGGGGAAGAAAACAAGACCGATATTTTCGCTTCTGCGGCTTTGGTTCGTGGGCAATATGCTAAAAGCACTTTCAACGGGCAAGAAGGAAATCAAGGCCCTTATAAATTGCGGGGAAACAATGGCGAATTATATGTTTTGGTGATTTCGGGTTCGGAACGTGTTTATGTCAATGGAATCTTGAAAAAGCGGGGAGAAAACAACGATTATATCATCGATTATAACGCAGGAGAAATCTCGTTTACCTCACTTTTTCCGATAACTTCCGAAATGCGAATTGTTATTGAATATCAATATTCGGATAGAAATTACACTCGTTTTGTGACGTATGGCGGTGTTAATCACGAAGCAAAAAATTGGAGTTTGGGTGGTTATTTGTATTCTGAAAGCGATGTTAAAAATCAGCCATTACAGCAAAATTTAACAGCCGAACAAGTGGCAATTTTGAGTAGCGCCGGCGACAATATTAATTTGATGAACGCGCCATCAGCGTATCTAGATTCGTATTCAGAAAATAAAATTCTGTACAAAAAAATCACTGTAACCGGTGGAGAAGCTTTCGAATATTCAAACAATTCTGTAGATGAATTATATAATGTGAGGTTTACTTTGGTTGGCACGAATCTCGGAAATTATATTATAACAAATTCATCAGCGATTGGCAAAATTTATCAATATGTTGAACCAATCTTGGGTATTCCACAAGGGAATTATGAGCCGATAACGCGATTGGTGGCCCCAACAAAAATCCAAATTGCGACGGTTTTAGGAAAATACAATCCGAGTGAAAAAACGACTGTTGATTTTGAAGTAGGGGTTAGTAATAACGATTTAAATTTGTATTCTGCGATTGATGACAACAAAAATAAAGGTGTTGCGGGGAAACTAAATTTCAAGCAACGTTTGTTTTCCAAAAAATGGCAAATTGATGCTTTTGGGAATTACCAATATGTGCAGGAAAATTTCAAAACGATTGAGCGTTTGTTCAATATCGAATTCAACCGCGATTGGAATTTAACAACCTTAGAAGGCAATCAGAGTTTGTTGATTAACGGTTTGGATTTCATTTTGCCCGAAAAAGGAAAGCTAACGTATCAGTTTGAAAAGTTGGATTTTTCCAAAAGTTTTTCAGGAAATAGACACGTCATTAATGGATTGTTTAAACTCAATAACTGGAATATTCTTCAAAACAGCAGTTATCTAAAAAATGACGGAACTTATTCTAATTCAACCTTTATTCGAAACCAATCACAAGTTAAATATAACTTTAAAAAGAATTGGATTGGCACTAGTTTGCGATTGGAAAACAACAAAGAAAAAATAGTTTCAACACAGCAATTATCATCTTTGAGTCAGCGTTTTACTGAATATGGCGCTTTTGTTGGTCGTGGTGATAGCACAAAAGTTTTTGTAGAATTGGGTTATTTGCAAAGGAAAAATGATAGTTTGCAAAATAGCTTTGTACAAAGAGTAAATACCTCGCAATCTTATTATTTGAAATCAAAATTAGTGCAAACTAAGAAAAGCGATTTGTCTTTGTTTGTCAATTACCGAAACCTTAAATATGTTGATGCTGCAAGAAAAAATGAGCCTTCATTAAATTCCAGATTGTTGTATAACGACAAATATTTTAATCAATTAATGCTGGTCACCACAGCTTACGAAACCACTTCGGGAACGATTGCGCAACAGGAATTCACGTATTTAGAAGTCGAACCCGGGCAAGGCGTCTACACTTGGATTGACTACAACAGCAATGGTATTCAGGAATTGGAAGAGTTTGAAGTAGCTCCTTTTTCGGATCAGGCAAAATATGTTCGGGTGTTTTTGCCGAATCAAATTTTTTTAAAAACACATCAGAACAAATTCTCACATGCAGTAACTTTAAATATGAGTCAATGGCAAAATGCAGCCGGATTCAAAAAGGTTTTGTCTCATTTTTATAATCAAACATCTTTTTTAATCGAACGAAAAATCAAGCGTAACGGGGACAATTTTGATTTAAATCCGTTTTCAACTTCAGATGAAAATTTATTAGGATTGAACACCAGCTTTAGAAATAGTTTTTTTTACAATAGAGGCAAACAGAAACATTCTCTAACGTATACATTCATCACCAGTCGGATAAAAAATTTACTTTCTGTTGGTTCACAAGAAAATAAAAACAGTACCCAGCAATTGCAATATGCACATTTAGTTCAAAAAACTTGGTTGTTTACTTTAGGAACCGAAACTTCTCAATCGACTTTAACTTCTGAGAATTATAGCAGTAAAAATTATAAAGTCAATGGTTACCAACTCAATCCTAAAATTTCTTATTTGTTCAACAAAAATGCGAGTTGGGATATTTTTTATGAATACCAAAACAAAGAAAATCAAATAGGCAACTCTGAGATATTATTACAAAATCGATTTGGCACTTCGTTTTCTTATGCTAGTGAAAAGAAGGTTACGATGAACGGAGAATTTTCTTTATATCAAAATAAATTTGAAGGTGATGCGCAATCTGCCGTGGCATTTCAAATGTTGGAAGGATTGCAACCTGGAAAAAATCTGACTTGGAGATTGTTGCTACAAAAAAATCTGACACAGTTTTTGGACATCAATATTAACTATCAAGGTAGAAAAACAGAAACCAGCCAAACAATTCATACTGGGAATATACAATTGAGAGCATATTTTTAACAATTTTCGAAGAGTCGTTTTTCTACGGGAAAACCGTTCTTTTTTTGACCAAAAAAATTGTGTTTTCAGAAGACGCAAAGTGTTAAAAATTAACTATCAGAAAATTCGCAATTGTCTTTGTTTTAAGGCTTTTTTAGTTTTTTATATTTTTTAAATAATTGAAAATCAATTAAATAAAAAAACAACATTGTGAACTGGTTTTCGTTGAAAATGTTAAAAACTAGAGCATATTGTGAATAAGTTTGGCTTTCTTTTTACGTTTCATTTGATAATCTTTGTAAAGTTCAGATTTCAATAAAAATTACCTATTAATAATAATTACACAAATTCAAAATGGCTAACATAGAACCAATTTTACAAGAAAACAAAAACCGCTTCGTGATTTTCCCAATAAAACATCACGATATCTGGGATTGGTACAAAAAAATGGAAGCTAGTTTTTGGACTGCAGAGGAAATCGATTTGCACCAAGATTTGTCCGATTGGAATAACAAATTAAATAGCGATGAAAAATATTTTGTCAAACATATTTTGGCATTTTTTGCAGCTTCTGACGGAATTGTAAATGAAAATTTAGCCGAGAATTTTGTAAACGAAGTACAATATCCGGAAGCCAAGTTTTTCTACGGTTTCCAAATCATGATGGAAAACATTCACAGCGAAACCTATTCGCTTTTGATTGATACTTATGTAAAAGACGAAGCTGAAAAAGCACAGCTTTTCAATGCTTTGGAAGTTTTTCCGGCCATCAAGAAGAAAGCAGATTGGGCTTTAAAATGGATTGGTTCTGACTCGTTTGCCGAGAGATTAATCGCTTTTGCAGCCGTTGAAGGGATCTTTTTCTCTGGTGCATTTTGTTCGATTTATTGGTTGAAAAAACGCGGATTAATGCCTGGATTGACTTTCTCAAACGAATTAATTTCTCGTGACGAAGGCGTTCACTGCGATTTTGCCGTGCATTTGCACAATCATCATTTGATCAACAAAGTGTCAAAAACTAGAATTACAGAAATTATTACCGATGCTCTAGAGATTGAACGTGAGTTTATTACCGAATCGCTTCCAGTGAGTTTAATCGGAATGAATGCGAACTTAATGACACAATATTTAGAATTTGTTGCCGACAGATTATTGGTAGAGTTAGGATGTAAAAGAGTATACAATTCAACCAATCCGTTCGATTTTATGGACATGATTTCATTACAAGGAAAAACCAATTTCTTCGAAAAACGCGTTGCCGAATACCAAAAAGCAGGTGTAATGAACACCGATTCTGAAGCCAGTAAAATTACTTTCGACGCTGACTTTTAATCTGAACTCGTTTCAGATTCTCCAAAATTTGGAGCGATTAGTTCGGGCATTTTAGCAAACCATATTCCTGCTGTCCGCTCTACTTCGTGCCACTTCCATCAGGGCTAGGAAGTAAATAATAGCGCTAAACAAAGATGCTGAAATGAATTCAGCATAAACAAATAACCAGAAAATAGGTAAAGGGATTTTCTATTTTCAAAAACTGACAAGCTCATGTATGTAGTAAAAAGAGACGGCCACAAAGAGCCGGTAATGTTCGACAAAATCACGGACAGAATTAAAAAATTATGTTACGGATTAAACGATTTGGTCGACGCTGTAAAAGTCACCATGCGTGTAATCGAAGGATTGTATGACGGGGTAACTACTTCAGAACTTGACAACTTAGCAGCAGAAACTGCCGCATCCATGACTATTGCGCACCCGGATTATGCACAATTAGCAGCCCGTATCGCTATTTCTAACTTGCATAAAAACACTAACAAATCCTTCTCGGAAACCATGAAAGAAATGTACTTTTATGTAAATCCAAGAACGAACCAAAAAGCACCATTATTATCTGATGAGGTGTACGAAGCAATTCAGGCAAATGCAGAATTTTTAAATTCTCACATTATTTATAATCGTGATTTCAATTACGACTATTTTGGTTTTAAAACTTTAGAGCGTTCCTATTTGCTAAAAATAAACGGAAAGATTGTAGAGCGTCCACAACATATGTTGATGCGTGTGGCTGTTGGAATTCACTTAAACGATATGGAATCCGTAATCGAAACTTACGATTTGATGTCTAAAAAGTTCTTTACGCATGCCACGCCAACCTTGTTTAATGCGGGAACGCCAAAACCACAAATGTCTTCTTGTTTCTTGTTGACCATGAAAGACGACAGCATCGACGGAATTTACGATACGCTAAAACAAACCGCAAAAATCTCCCAATCGGCGGGTGGAATTGGTTTGTCAATCCACAACGTTCGTGCGACAGGTTCATACATTCGAGGCACTAACGGAACATCAAACGGAATTGTTCCGATGTTGCGAGTGTTTAATGATACCGCTCGTTACGTAGATCAAGGCGGCGGAAAACGTAAAGGAAGTTTCGCTATTTATTTGGAAACCTGGCATGCTGATATTTTCGAATTCTTGGATTTGAAGAAAAATACCGGAAAAGAAGAAATGCGTGCGCGTGATTTATTCTTTGCTATGTGGACATCCGATTTATTTATGAAACGTGTACAAGAAGATACAACTTGGACGTTGATGTGTCCAAATGAATGTCCGGGATTATGCGATGTTTACGGAGACGAATTTGAAGCGTTATACACTTCTTATGAAGCGCAAAACAAAGGAAGAAAAACGGTTAAAGCACGAGAGCTTTGGGAGAAAATACTCGAATCACAAATCGAAACTGGAACACCGTACATGTTGTATAAAGATGCAGCAAACCGTAAATCAAATCAAAAGAATTTGGGAACCATCCGTTCGTCAAACCTTTGTACCGAAATCATGGAATACACTTCTGCAGACGAAATTGCAGTTTGTAATTTGGCCTCGATTTCGCTGCCAATGTTTGTAGAGAATGGAGAATTCAACCATCAATTATTATACAACGTAACAAAACGTGTAACCAGAAATTTAAACAAAGTAATCGACAGAAATTACTATCCAGTAAAAGAGGCCGAAAACTCTAACCTTCGTCACCGACCAGTTGGATTGGGAGTGCAAGGTTTGGCTGATGCTTTTATCTTGTTGAGAATGCCATTCACCAGCGATGAAGCGAAGAAGTTAAATCAGGAAATTTTCGAAACCTTGTACTTTGCTGCAGTAACCGCTTCAATGGAAGAAGCAAAAGTAGAAGGACCATATTCATCTTTCAAAGGTTCACCAATTTCGCAAGGAGAATTCCAACACAATCTTTGGAACATAAAAGATGAGGAACTTTCCGGCCGTTGGGATTGGAAAGCGTTGAGAAAAGAAGTAATGAAACACGGTGTAAGAAACTCATTGTTGGTTGCGCCAATGCCAACAGCCTCTACTTCACAAATTTTAGGAAACAACGAAGCATTTGAGCCGTATACTTCAAATATTTATACACGTCGTGTATTGTCTGGCGAATTCATCGTAGTGAACAAACATTTACTGGAAGATCTAGTAAAACGTGGACTTTGGACCGAAGATTTGAAACAACAATTGATGCGTAATAATGGTTCGGTTCAAGATTTGGATATTCCACAAGAGTTGAAAGAATTGTACAAAACGGTGTGGGAGATGTCTATGAAAGACATCATCGATATGTCGCGTCACAGAGGATATTTCATTGACCAATCGCAATCGTTAAACTTGTTTATGCAAGATGCAAACTATGCGAAATTAACGTCAATGCATTTCTATGCTTGGCAAAGTGGTTTAAAAACCGGAATGTACTATTTGAGAACTAAAGCTGCAGTTGACGCAATCAAGTTCACTTTGAACAACGATAAAAAAGCGGAACCAACAGCACAATTGGCAGAACCGGTAGCGGTTGAGGTGGTAGCGCCAAATGAAACAGGCGAAATGACTGCCGAAGATTTTAAAGCAATGGTAGACCAAGCAAGAAATGCTGGTCCGGATGACTGCGAAATGTGTGGATCATAAAAAGAGAAAAGAATAAAGAGAAAAGAATAAAGAGAAACAGCTGTCATTGATGGCTGTTTTTTATTAATTTTAGGAGCCCTGCCTGCCGGCAGGCAGGAATTTCCCGCTGTTCGCGCTACATGGTAGCCAGCTTACATCGGGGCTAAAAAAAAACACAATGTCAAAAGAAAAAAAAGGAGTTTACACAGGAATCATCGAAAAGGACAAAGACGGCAATTATTTTTGTGGAGAATATCTGTTGGATTATAAATACACCGAAGCCAGTTTCAAACTTGGTGACGAAATCAACATCAAAACGGTAATTGCCAATCCAAGTGATAAAAGCTATAACCAATACCCAAAAAAATCGAGAAATTTCTTTTTGGCTAACCAAAAGGAATAGCCATTATGGAACAAAACAATCAAAAAAAATTTACGGTAACTGAAGAAATTCTGGCATCGCATAGTCAGCGTTTCCTAAATTTATTGATGGATTATATTGGACAATTATTCCTGTTTATAATCGTATTTACCATTGCAGTCACCATTGCCGAGACCAATGGGAATAAAGATTTCGCAACTAATTTTGTAAAAAATGACATAGCCCAATACACTTTCGTTGCTTGTATCTCCTTGGTGTATTACAATATTTTCGAAATTTTCTTCGCCAGAACTATCGGTAAGTTTATTACACAAACCATAGTGGTAGACGAAAATGGCGAAAAACCAAATCACGATAGTATTTTGGTTCGTACACTTTGTCGATTAATTCCATTTGAAATACTATCTTTTATCGGAATGCCGGCGCGAGGTTGGCACGATAGTATTTCGAAAACCTATGTGGTCAATAAAAATTTATTAGATGAGAAAAAGAAACAGTTTTATTCTTTATAAAATTAATAGATCATGATTTCTATTCAAAAAACCACTTCTGATAATACGGATTTTAAGCATCTTACAAGGCTTTTCGATGAATACCTAATTGATATTGATGGCGATGAAAAAGATTTTTTTGCACAATTCAACCAAATTTATCTTGACTATGTTATCGTGTATTATGAAAACGAAATTGCTATTGGTTGTGGTGCATTTAAGGAATACGAACCGAAAGTTGCCGAAATTAAAAGAATGTTTGTGTTACCCGAACACCGTGGGAAAGGAATTGCCGTTTCAGTTTTAGACGAACTAGAATTGTGGGCGAAAGCAACAGGTTATGAAGTTGCAATGTTGGAAACCTCAATCCGGCTTGAAAGTGCGATTGCTTTGTATAAAAAGGCAGACTATCAAATCATCCCGAATTACGGGCAGTATATTGGTGTTGAAAGCAGTGTTTGTATGAAGAAAACAATAAAATAAGTTATATTTGAAATTATAAACATTGTCACCCTGAGCGAAGTCGAAGGGCTAAATCCTTAATCAATATGAACTGGGAACAACTTTTATCACTAAAACGCCAAGGAGATACCAGCAAACGGTTACGTATTGAACAAGATGATACGCGCCTGGGTTTTGAAGTCGATTATGACCGAATTATTTTTTCATCTGCATTCCGAAGCTTACAAGATAAAACCCAAGTAATTCCGCTTTCCAAAACCGATTTCGTGCACACGCGTTTGACGCACAGTTTAGAAGTTTCCGTTGTTGGGCGTTCCATAGGAAGATTAGTTGGAAAAAAAATACTTGAAAAATACCCGCATTTGCAGGAAATCCATGGTTATCATATGAACGATTTTGGAGCTATCGTTGCGGCGGCTTCGTTAGCACACGATATCGGAAATCCACCTTTTGGACATTCAGGTGAAAAGGCTATTGGCGAATATTTCTCTATTGGAAAAGGACAACAATACAAGGACCAATTAACGGATAAACAATGGCAAGATTTAATCGATTTTGAAGGGAATGCGAATGGCTTTTCAGTACTTTCAAGTTCGCGTCCCGGAATTGAAGGTAGTCTACGTTTGACCTATGCGGTTTTGGGTGC
>CALQCV020000008.1 GCA_943329165.2 Candidatus Nitrotoga sp. CP45
ACTTTTTTGTGAAGTGGTCATTGCACCAAGTTATGATGAAGAAGCGATTGCCATTTTATCTGAAAAGAAAAATAGAATTATCTTAATTCAACATGATGTCGCATTGCCAAATCGTCAAGTGCGAACTTGTTTAAATGGTTTATTAGTGCAAGACAGAAACAACATTACAGACACTAAAGACCAATTAAAAGTCGTTACCAACACAACTCCGACCGAACAGGAAATCGATGATTTATTATTTGCATCAAAAGTTTGTAAAAATACTAAATCAAACACGATTGTATTTGCAAAAAATAGTACATTAGTGGCATCAGGGACAGGCCAAACCTCAAGAGTAGATGCGCTGAAACAAGCGATTGAAAAAGCGACAACTTTTGGATTTGATTTGTATGGTGCAGTGATGGCAAGTGATGCTTTTTTCCCTTTCCCGGATTGTGTTGAAATTGCTCATAATGCCGGAATTACTGCTGTTATACAACCTGGTGGCTCAATAAAAGACGAGTTGAGTATTAATTATTGTAACGAAAATAAAGTTGCAATGGTATTTACTGGAACACGTCATTTTAAACATTAATTTGTTTAACTTTGTATGTTAAATTTTTATAAACATTAACCCTACTAAAATCTATGGGATTTTTTGATTTCATGACCGAGGATATTGCAATTGACCTTGGTACCGCAAACACGCTGATAATACACAACGACAAAGTTGTAATTGACAGTCCATCAATTGTTGCCAGAGACCGTATATCGGGAAAAATTATCGCTGTTGGAAAAGAAGCCAACATGATGCAAGGTAAAACCCATGAAAACATAAAAACCATTCGTCCCTTGAAAGATGGGGTTATCGCTGATTTTGATGCGTCTGAAAAAATGATCAGTATGTTCATCAAAAGTATACCAGCTTTAAAGAAAAAAATGTTTACACCAGCACTTCGTATGGTGGTTTGTATTCCATCCGGAATTACCGAAGTAGAAATGCGTGCGGTAAAAGAAAGTTGTGAACGTGTAAACGGAAAAGAAGTATATCTTATTCACGAACCAATGGCTGCAGCAATTGGTATTGGCATTGATATTATGCAGCCAAAAGGAAACATGATTGTAGATATCGGTGGTGGAACAACTGAAATTGCAGTTATCGCTTTGGGCGGAATTGTTTGTGATAAATCGGTCAAGATTGCGGGCGACGTTTTTACGAATGATATTGTGTATTACATGAGAACACAACACAATTTATTTGTGGGAGAAAGCACGGCTGAAAAAATCAAAATTACTATTGGTGCAGCTACTGATGATTTAGAAACACCACCGGATGATATGTCAGTTCAAGGAAGAGATTTGTTGACCGGTAAACCAAAACAAGTTGAAGTATCGTACAGAGAAATATCCAAAGCATTAGATAAGTCGATACAACGTATTGAAGATGCAATCATGGAAACCTTATCACAAACACCACCAGAATTAGCAGCTGACATTTACAACACAGGAATTTATCTTGCGGGTGGAGGTTCGATGTTAAGAGGATTAGACAAGCGTATTTCTCAAAAAACAGATTTACCGGTTTATATAGCTGAAGATCCATTAAGAGCTGTTGTTCGCGGAACCGGAATGGCACTTAAAAACATTCCGAAATTCAGAAGCATACTCATTAAATAAATTCCAAATAAAATAAATTCCAAATTCCAATTTACAGGTTAAAATGAGGCTCTTGGGATTTGGATTTTTTAATTTGATTTTTTAAAAATTTTTTAATTTTTTACGATGCAGCAAATATTTAATTTTGTACTTAAAAACAGTAATCGCTTACTGTTTTTGCTGCTTTTGGCATTATCGTTTATCCTGACAATTCAATCCCATTCGTATCATAAAAGTAAAATCATAAGCTCTGCTAATTTCTTTACCGGCGGTATATACGAAAAGATAAATAACATCGATGAATATTTTGGTTTAAAATCACAAAATGAAGAATTAGCTCAAGAAAATGCTCGATTAAAATCGCTGTTGTTCAACCAAAAAGACACCACTAAATTACCCCAAATAGATTCTATAAAAGGTGTAAAGAAAATAAATATTATTGTTTCTAAAGTAATTCGAAATCCATACAGTACACTAGAAAACTTCATTACAATTAACAACGGTTCTTCTTCTGGTATAAAGCCAAATATGGGTGTAATCAATAGTGCCGGAATTGTTGGAATTGTAGATAAAACTTCCGAAAATTATTCAACCATCATTAGTGTTTTGAATGTGAATTCAAAAATCAATGCCAAAATTAAAAAATCAAATCACTTTGGTTCTTTGGTTTGGAATGGAAAAAGCACCGGCTTTGTTCAGTTGATAGATGTTCCGAGATTGGCCGGAGTTCGCAAAGGAGATACCATTGTAACCGGTGGTCAATCTATCATATTCCCTGAAAATATTGGAATCGGAACTATCGACAAAGTATACATTGACGACGAAACCAACTATTACACATTGGACATTAGATTATTCAATGATATGACCAATTTGGGACATATTTATATCGTTAAAAATAAAGATACTGAAGAAATTATCAATTTAGAAAATCAAAGTAAGAAAGATGAATAGTGCCTTGTTAGGAAATATTGCTCGTTTTATTTTGTTGCTTACAGGGCAGATTTTGATATTCAACAGAATTGATCTTTTTGGCTTTATCAATCCGTTTCCGTATGTGCTTTTCATTATTTTATATCCTGTAAACGGAAACAAAAGTGGTTTATTAGTCGCTAGTTTCTTCCTCGGATTGCTAATGGATATGTTTTGGAATTCGGGTGGAGTTCATGCCGCTGCTTGTTTAGTTCTTGCCTATTACCGACCTGCAATTTTTAAATTTTCATTTGGTTTAAGTTATGAATATCAAACAGTTAGACTAAATGATGTGTTAACTCCGGAACGATTTTCATTTCTACTAATTGCCGTTGTACTGCATCACTTTGTACTGTTTATTCTCGAAGTTTTCAAAGTAAGTTTCCTTTGGGATATTTTAGTCCGAACCGTATTGAGCACCATTTTTACAATTATAACTTGTATTATTATTATCTATATCATTAAGCCAAGTAAGCGATGAGAAAGGTTTTGTTGCCCACAATTATTTTTATCGCTACAATTTTACTTGTTTTACGTCTTTTTTATTTACAAGTAATCGATGATACCCTTAAGTTAAAATCGGATAATAACGCCATAAAAATAGCTTATGATTATCCGGAACGTGGTTATATTTATGACCGAAACGGCAAGCTTTTAGTTGCCAATCAACCTTCGTATGATATTATGGTTATCCCAAAAGATATCAAAGATTTAGACACAACTGAATTCTGTTCATTACTAAAAATCACCAAAGAAGATTTTCTTAAAAAAGTGGCCAAAGCTAAAGTATATAGTCCCAGACTTCCTTCTGTTTTTCTATCACAACTAAATAAAAAAGAATACGCTGCTTTTCAGGAAATTCAGAGAAAATTTGTTGGCTTTTATATTCAAAAACGTGCATTAAGAGATTATCAGGTAGCTTTTGGCGCTAATGTTTTTGGGTTTATCACTCAAGTGAATGATAAAATCATTGAAAAAAACAAATACTATAATAGTGGTGATTTAATCGGAAGACAAGGTGTTGAAGAAAGTTATGAAGATTTTTTGCGTGGTGTAAAAGGAGTAAAATACATTCAAAAGAATAAATACAACCGAGATATTGGTTCCTATAAAGAAGGCAGATTTGATACCATTTCCGTTCAAGGAAGTGATATTAATTTGAGTATTGACGCCGAGCTTCAAAAATACGGAGAAGAATTAATGGTTAACAAACGCGGTGGAATTGTCGCAATCGAACCAAAAACTGGTGAAATTTTAGCTTTAGTAACTGCTCCGTCTTATGATCCTGCGATTTTGGTAGGAAGACAACGATCTAAAAACTATACTACTTTATATAAAGACTCTATTGCAAAGCCTTTGTACGATAGAGGATTACTGGCAGAATACACACCTGGTTCTCCGTTCAAAATCTTAACCGGATTAGTCGCCTTACAAGAAGGCGCGATTGATGAAACTACCGCTTTTGTTTGTCGTCACGGATTCAGTTATGCTCCAGGTCGTTTTATGAAATGTCACTGTCATGGGGGTTCCATTCAATTTCACAGAGGAATTTACGAATCCTGTAACACGTTCTTCTCTAGCTCTTACATGAGAACGATTGACAAGTACAACAATCCCCCAAAAGGCGTTGATGTATGGAGTAATCATTTAAAAAGTTTTGGTTTAGGACAATTTATGGGTTACGATTTGCCAACTGGAAAGAAGGGTAACCTACCTACATCCAAAACATATAAAAAAATGTATCCGGGTTGGGGCTGGTCCAGCAAGACGATTGTTTCTAATGCTATTGGTCAAGGGGAAGTTTTAATGACTCCAATTCAATTGGCTAACATGATTGCGATTGTTGCCAATCGAGGTTATTATTATACGCCGCATATTATCAAAAAAATTAAAGGCCATGCTATTGATAAAAAATTCACAACGAAACATGTAACGACCGTTGACAAAAAATATTTCGAACCTATGATCAGCGGGTTATTTGATGTTTATAATTTGGGAACAGCACATGGTTTAAATGTTGAAGGCATTGATATTTGCGGAAAAACAGGAACAGCAGAAAATTTTGCAAAAATTAATGGCAAACGGGTAAAACTTCAAGATCACTCTATTTTTGTGGCTTTTGCGCCTAAGGATAATCCCAAAATTGCCATTGCTGTTTTTGTGGAAAATGGCTATTGGGGAGCACGTTGGGCTGGACCAATTACGAGTTTGATGATTGAAAAATATATTAAAAGAAAAATTACCAGAACCGATTTAGAAAAACGAATGCTCGAAGGAAGTCTTCAAGGGGAGTACAATAAATATTATGCAAATCCGATTGTAGATACTTTGATCAAATCAAAAATTGATGGGCCTGCAAAGCCAATCGTAATAAAACCAGAAATTAAAGTAAGAAAGCCGGAAGTTAAAATAAATGATGCCCCCGAAAATTAATTCCTAGCGAAGATGAAAAATCAAAGTGTAACAAATAATTTAGATTGGATAAGTATTGTCATCTACTTTGTCTTAGTGATAATGGGTTGGCTTAATATCTATTCGTCTTCATTATCTTCGATAGAACAGGAAGCTTCGATTTTTGATTTTACCCAAATATATGGCAAACAATTTATGTTTATCATCCTCACGATTCCGTTAATATTTGTCGTGTTATCCGTTGACGGAAAGTTTTATGAAAAATTTTCCAGTGTGATTTATGTTATTGGTTTATTGTCATTAGCCGGTTTATTTGTTTTTGGGAAAACCATCAAAGGTCAAGCTAACTGGTACTCTTTTGGATCGTTTGGTATTCAACCTTCCGAATTTGTAAAAGCTGCTACTGCATTGGCCTTGGCAAAGTATTTAAGTGATGTACAAGTCAATTTAAAAGATTTAAACAGGCAAATACAAGTGCTAGGAATACTTTTTCTTCCCATATTATTAATTGTTCCTCATGACCCTGGAAGCGCCTTAATTTACAGTGTTTTCATATTGGTTTTATACAGGGAAGGTTTACCTTCTTGGTATGTTTGGACAGGCTTTATAACATTGGTTTTATTTGTATTAGCCTTAGTCGTAAAACCTATAATATTAATCGGAATTGCTTTAGCCGTCATCCTTTTTATATACTACAGAAGCCGTATTATAAATAGAAACTGGATTTTGAGCTCCTTAATATTTGTCATGATTGGTGGCTTTGTCTACTCGGTAGATTATGTTTTTGTAAATGTTTTTAAACAACATCATAGAGACCGGTTTAATATTCTTTTGGGGAAAGAAGTCGATATGAAAGGGATTGGTTATAACACGAATCAATCTGAAATTGCTATCGGCTCTGGTGGTTGGTTTGGTAAAGGATACCTTGAGGGAACTCAAACAAAAGGTGGTTTCGTGCCGGAACAACACACCGATTATATTTTTACAACGGTTGGCGAAGAATGGGGATTTTTGGGTTGTCTTTTTGTAATTGGTCTTTTTCTTTGTTTAATCATGCGGATTATCTATTTGGCCGAAAGACAAAAAACCAAATTTAGCCGAGTCTATGGCTACTGTGTCGCCGGAATATTATTTATCCACTTTTTTGTAAATATTGCTATGGTGGCAGGTATCTTCCCTACAATTGGTGTTCCGCTTCCCTTCTTTTCATATGGTGGTTCCGGTCTTTGGGGTTTTACTATTTTACTTTTTATCTTCCTAAAAATGGATGCTAATAAAGTTAATGAGTGGTAATTTTAATACCCATTTAAATCAAAAAAGCCATCTCGTTAAAACGAGATGGCTTTTGCTTTTTGAACAAAAAATTAATTTACGATTTCACTAATTTATCTTTCTTAACTTTAGTTGTCAATCCTTTATTATTCTCAGATTGCAAATCATTTAGAATGTGAATCGCTTCTTCGATATAAATATCCTTTGTCAAACTTTCATGCCATCTGTCGCGCTTCTCTTTCAGGACAGAATCTTTATTCATTTCATCAACTTCATAAGGAAGCGACTTAAAATCAAACGCGTTTTTATAGTCAACAATTGGTTTGTATTTTTTGTTTTTTTCGTCCAATGATTTTTGTTCAGCTTTGAATTTATCAATATTTAAGCTATAAACGTTTTCTTTATTTCTTTCATCAAGCCATTTTGCATTATCATCAATAAGGTTCAATTGAGCATTGTTACTCATTCTCTCTTTACTTTTCGCAATAGCTAAATTAAAATTATTTTGCTTGTCCCAAACGTTATAATCCGCAGCATCAATTTTGTCCCAAGGCATGGCATTTTCAATATCTTTTTCTCCCATTTTTAAATATGCATATCTATCCGGAATAGCAACATCACTTTTCACTCCTTCTAACTGAGTAGAACCGCCATTTATTCTATAGAACTTTTGAGTTGTCGTTTTTAATGCTCCTAAATCACCATAAGTACTTCCACGAACGAACTGATTTAAATCAATTACATTTTGAACAGTTCCTTTCCCGTATGACTGTTTGCTTCCAATGATTACACCACGTTTATAATCCTGAATAGCTGCTGCCAAAATCTCTGAAGCCGAAGCTGAGAATTCATTTATCATTACTACCAACGGACCATCCCATTGTACTTTTGCATCTCTATCATATAGCACTTCTTTTTTTCCAGCTGCCGATTTAATTTGAACTATCGGTCCTTGATCTATAAACAATCCCGCAATATCAACCACCGTTTTCAGAGAACCTCCACCATTATCTCTCACATCCATCACAATTCCTTGAACTCCTTCAGTTTTCAAACGCTCTACTTCTATTGCGACATCTTTTCCGGCGTCACGACTGTTTTGGTCTTCAAAATCAATATAGAATTTTGGCAGATAAACTATTCCGTACTTGAATCCGTCTTTCTCTACAACACTTGATTTTACATAAGTTTCCTCAATTTCAACCTGATCACGAATAATAGTAATCACTTTTATAGAACCATCGGTTTTCTTCACCGTTAAACGAACTTCTGTCCCTTTTGGACCTTTTATTTTTTTGACAACATCGTCTAAACGCATCCCAACAACATCAACCGGTTCGGCATCAGCTTGAGCAACTTTCAGCACTATATCTCCTGCTTCAAGCTCTTTTCCTCTCCAAGCTGGACCACCAGAAATTAATTCTGTAATCTCTGTAAAATCGTTTTTCTTTTGCAAACGAGCGCCAATTCCTTCCAGTTTTCCACTCATGCTAACGTCAAATTTTTCTTTTTCGCTTGCGCCAAAATAAGAAGTGTGTGGGTCAAAACGGGATGCAATCGCATTAATATAAATAGAAAACCAGTCTTCTCTATCTAAATCTTTTATAAAACTAAAGTTGTCATTCAAAGAATTTAATGTGCTTTCTCTTGTCTCTTTTTCAAGTTGCTCATAAGTTTTTGGCGCTTGATTTTTTCTTTTCTCCACATCAGCAATAAACTTCTTTTCTAATTCAGGTGTAAGTTTGTCTCCCTGATTAGCTCTATATTCTTTTAACTTTTCTTCTAAAGTTTTGGTCTTATCTTTAGCTAAATCTTCTTCTAATTTTTGTTTCTCAACTAACGATGACAAAGTGGATAATTTTACTTGTAAACGCCATCTTTCCTTGAGTTGCTGAGCATTTTTACAAAATGGCAGTTTCTCGTAATCTGTATTGATAGATTCTACTTTTTTGTAATCAAATGGTTTTTCTAAAGCCAATTTATAATACGCTTTACTTTCTTCCATTCTTTGCATTAGTCGGGTGTATGTCAAATCAAAAAAGGTCAAATCTTTGCTTGTGATTTGGTCGTCAATTTGAGTTTCGTATTTGGCAAACTCATCGATATCCGATTGCATGAAGAACCTTTTAGATGGATCTAATGCATTTAAATAATCTTTATAAACGCCTTTTGAAAATGTATCATCTATAGCTGCCGGATTGTAATGCCCTTTTTCAATAACAAATGTTAATAATTCTATCAACATTTTATCTTTCTCGGGATCAGAGGATTTCTCTTTTGGCATAAAACTCCATAACGCAACTGATAACAACGTAATTACCAGAAGCACTTTATAGTTTCTTTTCATAAATTGAATTATTTTAATCATTAATTATTGGTCTAAAGTAAACAAAAAACTATGCTAAGAATTTCTTATTGAGATAATTTTTTGTTAAAAATTCGTTGTTCTCATTGCTTTACATCGCATACTGGCTCAAAGTTATGAAAATGCAGCTATACAAATCTTAAAAATAGTTTAATTTTGCTGAACACAAGATTGACAAAAACTGTGCTAGTTAAATAAATTCAAAAAATGACCATCAAACCTACTATTTTAATTACTAATGACGACGGGATAAATGCCCCTGGAATTCGAGCCTTAATTTCAGTTATGGCAGAAATTGGCGAAGTGATTGTCGTAGCTCCGGATAGTCCTCAAAGCGCTATGGGTCATGCCATCACCATCAACAGTACCATATATTTGAATAAAATTTCAGCTGAAAATGCAACGATTACAGAATACAGCTGTTCGGGAACGCCAGTAGATTGCGTGAAATTGGCGGTAAATGAAATCCTAAAAAAGAAACCCGACTTATGTGTTTCAGGTGTTAATCATGGTTCAAATTCTTCGATTAATGTTATTTATTCCGGAACGATGAGTGCTGCTGTTGAAGCCGGAATTGAAGGAATTCCAGCTATTGGTTTCTCTTTGTTAGATTATGATTGGAATGCCGATTTTGAACAAATTAAACCTTTTATCAAAAAAATTGCTTTAGAAGTTTTAGAAAAAAAACTATCCGAAGGAACTGTTTTGAATGTTAATTTCCCTAAACTAAAATTTGAAGAAATTAAAGGAATTAAAATTTGCCGTCAGGCAAAAGCCATTTGGATGGAGAAATTTGACAAACGACAAACTCCTTATGGCAAAGATTATTATTGGTTAACCGGAGAATTTGTCAATCAAGACAAAGGGGAAGATACAGACGAATGGGCTCTGGCACATGGCTACATTTCCATAGTTCCGGTGCAGTTTGATTTAACGGCACATCATGCGATTCAACAATTGAACTCATGGGATTTATAAATTTATAGATATGATAAGAGCGTTAGCGACTACATTTTGTACCCAAAAAAAATAAACGAGCAAAAAATGAAATATTACATCATTGCAGGCGAAGCTTCGGGCGATTTACACGGTTCCAATTTGATGAAAGCACTTTACAAAGAAGATCCAACTGCAGATATTAGATTTTGGGGTGGCGATTTAATGCAAAATGTGGGTGGTACTCTAGTAAAACATTACCGCGAACTGGCGTTTATGGGCTTTGCAGAAGTAATAATGAATTTGAACACCATTCTTAATAACATCAAAATTTGTAAATCAGATATTGAAAAGTTTAATCCTGATGTGATTATTTTTATTGATTATCCAGGTTTCAATATGCGCATTGCTAAATGGGCGAAATTAAGAGGGATCAAAACTCATTATTATATAGCACCACAAATTTGGGCATGGAAAGAAAACCGAATCAAAGCCATAAAAAGAGATTTTGACAAACTGTTTGTCATCCTTCCTTTTGAAAAAGATTTCTTTGAAGTAAAACATCATTTTCCAGTTGAGTTTGTTGGACATCCGCTGATTGATGCGATTCATGACCGAGTAAAAACAGATGAAGTTACATTTCGAAAAGAAAATAATTTAGACGAAAAACCAATCATAGCCATTCTTCCGGGAAGTCGAAAGCAAGAAATCTCGAAAATGTTAAGGGTCATGTTGAGCATAGTCGCAGATTTTCCGGATTATCAATTTGTAATTGCTGGTGCTCCAAGTCAGGAATATCATTTTTACTCACCATTTCTGACCACCAAAAATGTAAGGTTCATTTCGAACAAAACGTATGATTTGTTGAGTTTTTCAACAGCAGCATTGGTTACATCTGGGACAGCGACTTTAGAAACAGCATTATTCAAAGTGCCCGAAGTGGTTTGTTATAAAGGAAGTTGGGCTTCCTATCAAATTGCAAAAAGGATCATCACGCTAAAGTATATTTCGTTAGTGAATTTGATAATGGATGAAGAAGTCGTGACAGAACTTATTCAGGATAAATTCAACTCTAAAAATTTAAAGCTGGAACTTTCTAAATTATTGGAAATGAATCACAGAAAAGCATTATTAAAAAAATACGACGACTTAGAATCTAAACTTGGCGGCATAGGTGCCAGTGAAAAAACTGCCAAAATGATCGTTAAAATGTTAAAAAATTTGGTTTAAGCGTTTAAAAAACTACATTTGCGTACTAACCTAAATGAATGAAAAACATATTTAAAATAGCTCTTATTTCTATTGTATGCGGCAGTACTTTTGCCTCAAATAGTGCGGTGAATAATGTTATTTTAAACGAAGTTACTACGCTAGACACTTCGCCAAAAGGATTCAATACCGATCCAAAGAAAAAAAATACTACACTCAACGATAAAAATGCAACCGATATTTTTATTGAAAACGATACAGACAGTTATCTGGCGCTACAGCTTATTAACGTTGCTTCAGGTAATATTGGTACTGGTTATCGCTCAGGCGGAACAACTACGGCTGGTTTTGATTGTTCCGGTTTGATGTATTCTACATTCAAAAAATTTGACATTACGCTTCCTCGTTCCTCACACGAAATGGCTGAAGTTGGTCTAGAGATTACCCCTGAGAATGCCAAAAAAGGAGATCTTATTTTCTTTATCAATCGCGGTCAGCAACGTATTAACCACGTTGGTATGATCGTCGAAGTAAATGGAGGCGAAATTAAATTCATTCATTCTTCTACAAATGGTGGTGTTATTATTTCATCGTTAAAAGAATCCTATTACGAAAGAACTTTTAAACAAATCAACAGAATTATAGAATAATTTTCTTGCAATAATTGAATTTTTACATAATTTTACTATGTGAAAATCTTACAATTCCCCTTGGCGAGAATTTTTATCGGATTTCTATTTGGGATACTTTTGTGTCGGATAGTAAGTCTGAATCCAATTTTTGTTTTTCCTAGTTTGGCTATAAGCATAGTTGGATTATTTATTTCTTCTCTTTACAGTCAAAAAAAATCATTTTATAACGTCCTTTTTGGAAGTTTTATTTTTATTATATCAACTCTTGTTGGAATTTCAACAGCATTGATTCATAAAGAAAACGCAAACCCATTTCATTACACTAATCAAATTACCGATTTTGAAAAAATTCACAAGCTGGATTTACTATTGGTTGCAAAACTAAAAAGCACTAAAAAAAATAATCGCTATGTATGCTTAGTTAAAGAACTTGATGGTGAAAGAAGTTATGGAAAAATTATTCTCAATATTGCTAAAGAAGCTACCGTTAAGAACCTTAAAATTGGCAATCATTTACTGGTAATCGGAATTGTTTTTAAAAACAAAAACCCATTAAATCCAAACCTTTTTGATTATGGTAACTATCTAGAAAATCAAGAAATATATGCTCAAGTTTATGCCAAAGCGAATCAAATAAAAATAGGAAATTATGAATCAAGCTTGTGGGCTAGTTTTTCAAATTTCAGAGAAACGATCATTTCAAATTTAGAACATTCCGCTATTTCAAAAGAAGAATTAAATGTGCTAAATGCTCTGATTCTTGGTCAGCAACAAGACATTTCCCCCGAAGTTTTAAAGGATTATCAATATGCTGGCGCTGTTCATGTTTTGTCAGTTTCCGGTTTACATGTTGGTTTTATTTTGCTGTTTATTACCTTTTTACTAAAACCAATTAGCAATTCGAGAAAAGGTTCATTATTGAAATTGCTAATCGTTGTTTTGTCACTTTGGTCATTTGCCATTTTAGCTGGTTTGTCGCCTTCAATTGTCCGTTCGGTAACGATGTTTTCTTTTCTTGCGATTGGAATTCATTTAAGAAGAACGGTTAATATTTATCATACGTTGCTAGTTTCAATGTTGCTGATTTTACTTTTCAAACCTTCCTTTTTGTTTGATGTCGGATTTCAACTTAGCTATCTAGCTTTATTTTTTATTCTTTGGTTACAACCAATTTTATCAACCATTTGGCAACCAAAAAATAAAATAATAAAATACTTTTGGGATATCATCACGGTTTCTTTTGCAGCGCAAATTGGCGCCATGCCATTAAGTATTTACTATTTTCATCAATTTCCGGGATTGTTTTTTGTAACCAATTTGCTTATTCTGCCTTTACTCGGAATCATTATGGCGGTTGGCGTTTTGTCTATTCTGATCGCTATATTTCATACGGTTCCAGAATTTATCGCAAAATCTATTGAGTTTCTGATTGCTTTTCTCAATGGGATTATTCATTGGGTTGCCTCATTTGACGTATTTGTTTTTAAAGATATTTCGCTTTCGACAGGAATGCTGTGGGGTTCCTATTTAGTAATTCTTCTATTCATACTATGGATTAAAACGCCAACTTTCAGGAGATTAACAATAGCTTGTACAAGTATCCTTCTATTTCAAATTATTTTTATTATTCAAAAAAAGGAAACGCAAAACAATGATGAACTGATCATTTTTAATTGCAAAAAAAATACAATCATAACCGAAAGAATTGGTAATGCTGTAACTCTATATAGCAATGACAGTATTCGGGAAAATCTGAATTCTAATTTACTTATTCAATCCTATCTGGTTGGAAATTTTTGTGAGGCTAAAGCCAAAAAACCTCTGGAAAACTTACTATATTTCAAACATCAGAAAATGCTAATCATAGACAGTTCGTGTATTTATAGAAAAGAAATTCATCCCGATGTTTTGGTAATCATTCAATCACCAAAACTGAATATGGAACGCTTACTCAAAACCTATAAACCCAAAGAAATTGTTGTTGATGGTTCAAACTTTAAAAGCTATATCCGGCTTTGGGAAGCAACGTGTAGAAAAGAAAAAATCCCTTTTCATAATACTAATGAAAAGGGATTTTATAAGATTTAATTCAATTGGAATTATGATTTCTTATTAGCTAAGATTTGATCTGCATTAGCTAACCAAGCAGTTGGCCCACCTGCAAGATAACCGGAACTTCCTAATTTTTCAAGATTAATTTTTCCGTCTTTTTTGCTTGCGTTAACAAACCATACTGTTGGATATCCTTGAACAGCAAAAGTTTGTTGTAATTCTGCGTTTTGTTTTTGAATTGCTGGATCTTGTGCAGTTCTTCTTGGAAAGTCTAACTCAACAAGTACTACATTCTTTTTTGCCCATTTTTCAAATTCCGGTGTTTTGAATACTTCTTTTTGCAAACGGATGCACCATCCGCACCAATCGCTTCCTGTGAAAAATAAAAACAATGGTTTTTTAGATTTTTTAGAAATCTCCATGGCTTTGTTTATATCCGTTTGCCATGTTAATTCTTGTGCTTGTATTGTTAACGAACCCAAGATTAGAAATAATGTAATTGCTATTTTTTTCATCGCTTTAAATTTTTTTTCCAAAGATAACAAAAAGAATGCCAAATAAATGCCATCTATCTGACACCATGCATTAATTTTTTAATAATTGGTGACATCAATATCGATAGTAGCGCCATGGTGACAGAAATTATTGTCAATAACCAAAAGAAATAACTCAATCCGTGTTCGTCAGCAATTTTATCTATGTTTTCGCCAAAAATTCCTGCGCCTTTCATCCCAATGGCAACAGCCAAATACCATACGCCAAACATAAAGGCAATCATTCTGGCAGGCACCAACTTACTAACATAGGACAGTCCAACCGGTGAAATACACAATTCTCCCATAGTATGAAAAAAATATACTAAAATCAGCCAAATCATACTAACGGATGCCGTTTTTGCTCCAGGCTCAATTCCGTTTGCACCTATTGCAATACAAGCCATTCCTAATCCAAGAAATAGCATTCCGATTCCGTATTTTACATTAGCCGTTGGGTTGTATTTACTTTCCCACCATTTTGAAAACAATGGTGCTAGGGAAATAATAAATAATGAATTTAATGTCGAAAACCAAGTAGCCGGAACTTCTGTAAGTGGCGTTGTAACTTTATCAATTTTCAATAAGTTAAGCATACTGTCAGAAAGTGTTACTACTCCAGCGGTGTAATAATCCTTCATTAATATCCAAATGGCAATACTCCAGATGATAACAAAACTTATGCTTAGGATAATACTTGCGACAGAATAGTTCTTGAAAGTTTTATTAAACATCTTCAGCATTAGCCAGGTAATGATAGCTAAAGGCAAAACCGTCATAAGTGAATTGACAACTAAATACGTGGTACTCCAGCTTCCCTCCAAAACCCTATTGGTGTAATCTTTTGCGAAAATGGTTAAACTATTTGGGGATTGCTCAAATATGGCCCAAAAGAAAATGGCCAGAAAAGCAAAAAAAGTAACAGCCATTAATTTTTCGCGGGTAATTTTAGAATATTGTGTAAAACGATAAATCAGTAAAACAATGAACAATCCTAGGGCGGTTAATATAGCGGTTGCATTTCCGTTATTTCCCAAAAAGCCAAAGACATCTATTTTACCTTCTGATATTTTTGAAACAGGTGCGTTAATTATCCAAAGCAATCCTAAAATAACGGAAATAGCAATAACCACTAACTGCCAAGACGTAAACGGATTTTTTTTGTCGTCATCCAGGGTTTCCTTTTTGGCTTTGCTTTCCTTATTTGGTTTCAATCCAATATCGCCAAAGATGCTTTGCGACAACCAAAACTGTATCATTCCGAAAAACATAAAGATTCCGGCCAAACCGAATCCATAACCCCAGCCTACTTTTTCGCCTAAATAGCCACACAATAATATTCCAAAAAAAGCTCCGGCGTTAACGCCCATATAGAACAAGGTATAAGCACCATCTTTTTTCTCAGGTCTGTCTTTATACATTTCGGAGATTATAGAAACCATATTTGGCTTGAAAAATCCATTTCCAAAAACCAATAATACCAATCCTAAATAAATAGAAAAATGCGTTTCAACTGCCATGGCGGCATGACCCAAAGTCATCAAGAAAGCGCCGAGCATTACGGCCCATCGGAAACCAATAACTTTATCAGCAAAATAACCTCCAAGCATGGTTGACAAATAAACTAAACCTACATATGATCCAAATAAGGCCGAGGCATTTTCTCTTGTCCAAGCCCAACCTCCATCAAACAATGAAGCGGTAAAAAACATAATAAGTAAAGAACGCATTCCGTAGAATGAAAATCGTTCCCACATTTCGGTAAAGAATAAAACGAATAAACCTGCAGGATGTCCTAAAACGTTACTTTTAAAAAACTGATCTGTTGAATTTTGACTCATGTTTAATTATTTTACTTCTTGCATTAATTTTTTAACCAAAGGCGAAATCACAATTAAAAGTACGCCAGCAATAAGTGCATAAATTGCAAGTTGGTAATAACCCGATGTATATCCCTCTAATTTTGTAATTGGTGATGCATTTTCATCTGGAGAAGACATTCCGGCACCAAGTAATCCAGCTGCATATTGACCATAAGCACTCGCCAAGAACCACATTCCCATCATCATTCCTGATAATCTTTTTGGAGATAGTTTAGTCATAATAGAAAGGCCAATTGGTGACAAACATAGTTCTCCAAAAGTGATAATAAAATAAGCAAGAGTAAATATGTTTAATGAAGTTAACCCTTGGGCATTTGCGAAAAGTTTTGTGTAATAAAACACATAAAATGCTAATGCTAAAAATAAAAAACCGAATCCAAATTTAATAACCGTATTCGGTTCTACTTTCTTTTTTGCCATAGCTAACCAAACCAATCCAAGAATTGGGCTAAAAATAATAACAAATAAAGAATTGGCTGTATTATTTATAATGTTCGGATTAGAATCAAAACCTAATAAATTATGATGTAAATTATCTTTTGCAAATAATGCCAAAGAACCACCACTTTGTTCAAAGAACGCCCAAAATATTACTGAAAACAATATGAATACAAAAGCAGCAATTAATTTTTTTTGTGCTTTAGAATCTTTTTCTAAATACGTTTCATACATAAAATAAAGAATTGCCAAAGGGCCGATGGTATACATAAAGTAATCTGTATAATCGGTGTTTTTAATCATAATGAAAATAAATGGAATGCTTACTAAAGCTCCAATGTAGACGATAATTTCCTTTATTGTCCTTTTAGTTTTTGGTAAATGTAAAATTGGAGAATCTCCAATTGGCCCTAATGATTTCTTTGTAAATATAAATGTCACTAAGCCAATGAACATTACAGCTGCTGCCGATAAAAAGGCATAACTCCAACCATAATCCGGACTTGTTCCAAAGTAGACACAAACTGCTCCACCTAATAAAGCGCCTATGTTAATTCCGGAATAAAACAATCCGAAACCTGCATCTCTTCTTGGGTCTCCCTCTTTATAAAGTTCACCAACCATTGAAGAAATATTTGGTTTAAAGAATCCAGTTCCTATAATAGATAATGTTATTCCCAAATAGAAAAAATGCTGTGGAGAAAAGGCAATCATCAAATTTCCAATTATCATTACAATTCCTCCAAAAAGCAATGATTTTTTAAACCCTAATATTTTATCTGCAAAAATTCCACCCAAAAAAGTAAAGGCATATACAAATGCTTGAATAGCCCCATATTTAAGATTTGCGTCTTTATCAGACAATGCCAATCCAAGCAACTTGTCTGCCATAAAAATGGTTAAAACCCCACGCATTCCATAAAAACAGAAGCGTTCCCACATTTCTACGGTAAACAAATACCATAATTGTTTTGGATATTTTCCTTCGAAGTTTTGAATTTGTTCTAAAGTGATTTCTTTTTCCATAAATAGTTATATTAAAAAACCTCCAAGAAATCTTGGAGGTTTGAAAGATATAAAAATATTTTAAAATGATTATCTATTCTCTACTTCTAAATCAACGCCTTCAATGTGATCATTATGCATACGTTTTTCTAACCAGGAACTTAACACAAATAATATAGCCGCTGCGGTACCAGACATTATTATAAACAAAACGAAAAATTCATAAAGGTTAGTGATTTGAAATCCTAAAAAATGAGTTGCTCCGCCAGTTCCATCTTCACCACCAGGGATTAAGGCACTTAATGTTCCTGCAAACTTATTGGCGGCTGCATTAGCTAAAAACCATGTTCCCATCATCAAGGATGATAATCGCAAAGGCGCTAATTTAGAAACCATTGATAATCCAATTGGTGATAAACATAATTCTCCAATAGTATGAATTACATATAACCCAATTAACCACCACATTGAAACTTTTTCTCCTAAGCCTAAACCTTTAACTGCAATTGCAATAACAACATACCCCATGGCTACTAATCCTAGACCAATTGCCATTTTTTTTGGTGATGATGGTTCTAATTTTCTTGCATATAAAAATCCCCAAACAATAGTCATAATTGGCGCCAATGCTATAACTGCCAATGGATTTACGGATTGAAAATAAGAGGCTGGCATTTCCCATCCAAATAATGTTCTTTCCGTTTGTCTGTCAGCAAATAATGTTAAAGATGCTCCAGCTTGCTCAAATGCACCCCAAAAGAAAATAACGAAGAAAGCAAGAATAAAAATCACAGTTATTCTTTGTGTTTCAATTTTAGATAAACTTTTATCACTAAAAATCAATATTGGCATGGCGACCATTGCTCCATAAATGAAATAACTAATTATATCTATATCGCTTTTGAACATCTGTTTGAAGTTCAACATAAAAAAGATAATCGCAATAGAACCAACAATCATTAAGATACTTTTTGCATCTAATTTTTTTACGGGCAAACCAATTTCTTTTCCTTCTTCAGAAATAAGGTATTTTTTTTGACCAAGAATAAATGCAACAAGACCAACCATCATACCGATTCCCGCTGCTAAAAATCCCCATTTGAAATCCATAGAACCACAAACCAATGGCGAAAAGAAAGCACCTAAATTGATACCCATATAAAATATGGTGAATGCGCTGTCAATCCTTCTGTCGTTGGCCGGATATAATTGCCCGACCATAGTTGAGATATTTGGTTTAAAAAAACCATTTCCAATAATAATTGCTGTTAATCCCATCCACATTAATGAAACACCACCATTGGCACCTGCAGAAGCACTGAAAAACATAAAAAACTGACCAATTGCCATTAATAAACCTCCAATTATAATACTTCTTCTATTTCCTAGAAATTTATCACAAAGATAACCTCCTAAAAGTGGCGTTAAATAAACTAATCCTGTATAACTTCCATAAATTTGAGATGCATCGGCATCTTTCATTAATAATATTTTAGTCATAAATAGAATGAAGATGGCTCTCATTCCATAATAACTAAATCGTTCCCACATTTCGGTAAAGAATAAGAAGTACAATCCTTTTGGATGCCCCGTTTTTACAGCTGTTTCACTCATTTTTTATTGTTTTAGTTTGGTTTTAAATAGTTTAATTTTCTTTATAAAAACTGACAATTTTAGTGAAAAAATTACAATTAACAGCACTTTTTTGTGTTAAATGCTATTTTAAAAAGTTTGAGATTAAGAAAAAGATTGAAAATTAAATTTTTTAAAAACAAAGAGCCTTAATAATTTCTTATCAGGGCTTTGATGTGGTACCTCCAGAAATATAGAGCAGGGTTCCATTTTATTCCAAATTATCGCAATTACCAACATTAACAAGCTATTAGACAGTATTTTGCAGTGAAGTCCTAAATTAGTTTGTTGAAGTCCACTTCTGGGATAACTTTGCACTTACTTAAAGTGCCATTAAAAGTAACTTTAGCTTCAACCTCGCTTTTTTGCTTTTTGTGTTCCGTAGCAAAGCGCCTCTTTGGCTTACAAAAAAGAAATTTGTACCATAACTTTCTTGGCATATATACTAAAGCTGTTTTTTCAATCTAGTAATAGTCCTAAAGTTGTTGGTTCACCAATGCAAACCAACAACTCATCGACCTTATATTAGAATGCCACTTTACGGGTGATTACGATTCCGTTACCCAAAGTGATTTTCAAGAGTAAGGTTTGGTTGCTTTGGGTAAGTCCCGAAGTACTC
>CALQCV020000009.1 GCA_943329165.2 Candidatus Nitrotoga sp. CP45
AGTTTTATGTTAGAGAATTTGAATAAACCGGTTGTGTTTACGGGTTCGCAATTACCAATCGGTGACTTGAGAACTGACGCCAAAGAAAATCTGATTACGGCAATTCAAATTGCATCGTTACAGCAAAAAGGAAAATCAGTAATTCATGAAGTGTGTTTGTATTTTGAATACAAATTATACCGCGGAAACCGAACCACCAAAATAAATGCGGAACATTTCAACGCTTTTGCTTCTCCAAATTATCAGCAGTTAGCAGAATCAGGTGTTCATTTGACTGTTCATTCTAATTTAATTTTGCCAAAGCAATCTGCTAAAAAATTAGTGATTCATAAAAATATGGATGGTAATGTGGTGATTGTAAAAATGTTTCCGGGTATAAACGAATCGGTTTTGTCTGCCATAATTGCTATTCCAAATTTGAAAGGGATAATACTAGAAACCTATGGTTCAGGCAATGCGCCAACAGAAGAGTGGTTTATACAAACTTTGAAAAAAGCAATTAAAAATGGTCTATACATCATCAATGTTACCCAATGTTCTGGTGGAAGTGTCAATATGGGGCAATATGAAACCAGTTCGCAGTTAAAAAAAATTGGCGTAATTTCCGGGAAAGATATTACTACTGAAGCAGCGATTACAAAATTGATGTACATGTTGGGACAAAATGTAGCTCCGGCTGTTTTTAAAACTATTTTCGAAACATCCCTTCGAGGCGAAATGCGGTAATAAATTAGTAAACTAACTTTTTTTACTGAAAAAAAATATTGTTATTTGCATATCAATAGAGAGGTGTCCGAGTGGTTGAAGGAGCAAGCCTGGAAAGTTTGTATATGGGTAACTGTATCGTGGGTTCGAATCCCATCCTCTCTGCAAATTACTTCCCTAAAATAGTGGTATGCGAAACAGTCTTCTCATCATAACATTTTTCACTACGCTTAGCATTTTTGCTCAGGAAACTGAAGTCAAGAAAGAGGTTAAGGATGAAATCGATTTTGATGCCGTTGATTCGTTATATCGTGAAGATCAGTTTTATTTAAACATTACTTATAACGCTTTACAGAAGCGCACGGATGGAATTGCGCAAAACAAACTTTCTCCGGGAATTGCATTTGGGTTTTTGAGAGATATGCCAATAAATAAAAAACGAACTCTTTCTGTAGCTGCAGGGCTGGGCTATTCGTTGGCAATTTACAATCAAAATTTAGGAATTTCTGAAACAAATGGAACATACACCTATCAGGTTTTGGATTCGGACATTTCATTTACTAAAAACAAATTGTCCCTACACTATATCGATTTGCCTATAGAATTTAGGTGGCGAAACTCAACTCCTGAAAGTCATATTTTTTGGCGTGTTCATTCGGGTGTAAAATTGAGTTATCTTTTTTATGACCAATACAAATCGGTTTCGTCAAACGGAATAGTTACCCTATCTAACAATAAGGATTTAAATCAATTTCAATATGGAGTTTATCTAACTGTTGGCTGGAATACCTGGAATTTCTCGGCCTATTATGGACTAAATCCGTTGTTTAAATCTTCTGCCAAAATAGACAATCAATCGATTATTATGAATACAATCAATTTCGGTCTGATGTTCTATATTCTATAACCAAAAATAGAGTAAAATACTTTGTGGAATTGTACCACACAAAAAACCAACTAACAATTCTTTATTCGAATGCGCTTTCATGACCAAGCGCGAAGAAGCAACAAGACCATTCATCAATACAAAAAAAGTAACCGTATTGATGGTGTTAACTTGATTATGAATGCTCAAACCAATAATAAAAACGGTTAGCGAACTAATCCCAATCATGTGAATACTTGCTTTGAATTTGACATACAATAACAAAAATGCAAAAATAGTACTCAGCAAACCGCCAACAAAAAAGAAATACAAGCTTGGGAAACGATCAATTGTTATACTTTTTTCTATCAAAACAGCAAACAGCATAATCTGCAATAATAAAGGAATTTTACGTTGCGATATATCCGTAAGCATAACACTTTCTATTTTCCCGAAAGTTTTTAGTAGATAAAAAAACGCAATTGGCAAAAGGAAAGTTATTATGATTATTTGCAAAAAAAGAATCAAATATTGTGGTAAAGTGAAATATTTTTCTTCAAGCAAAGCGTAAAAAAAAGTTCCTAAAAGCGGAATGAAAATAGGATGAAAGGCATACGAAAAAAAAGGAAGTATTTTTTTCAAGGTGTTTTTGTTGTTGAAAACAAATATAGTGATTTGATGTTTTGAGGAGCCAATTTGGCACTTTAAGTTGAAGAGTTTTAAAAAATCCTAAATCTTAATTTATTCCGCTTCGCTCCATACAGTCGCGCTTTGCGCTCGTGTCCCAATTCCTTAATCTATATCTTTTTCCTCATTCTCGCTACAGGAATATCAAGCAAGTCTCTGTATTTAGCAATGGTTCTTCGGGCAATTGGATAGCCTTTTTCTTTTAGAATTTCGGCCAGTTGATCATCAGGTAAAGGCTTGTTTTTGTCTTCTTCTTCAATAATGTTTTTCAGAATATTTTTGATTTCCAAGGTAGAGACATCTTCTCCTTGATCGTTTTTCATTGATTCTGAAAAATATTCTTTTATCAGTTTGGTGCCATAAGGAGTATCGACATATTTACTATTCGCCACACGCGAAACCGTAGAAATATCAAGCCCAACCATATCGGCGATGTCTTTCAAAATCATTGGTCTTAATTTGGTTTCTTCGCCATCAAGGAAATATTCCTGCTGGAAATGCATAATCGCATTCATCGTCACAAAAAGCGTTTCCTGACGTTGTCGAATCGCATCGATAAACCATTTGGCTGAATCCAATTTTTGCTTGATAAACTGCACGGCATCTTTTTGCGAATGCGATTTGTCTTTGGAGACTTTATAGGTTTGTAGCATCTCCTGATAATCTTTGGAAACATGCAAGGTTGGAGCATTCCTGCCGTTCAACGTAAGTTCTAATTCGCCATCAATAATTCGGATAGCAAAATCGGGAACAATTTGTTCTACCGTTCGGCTGTTGCTATCAAAAGCACCACCTGGTTTTGGATTTAATTTTTCAATTTCTTCAATCGCCTTTTTAAGTTGCTCTTTCGAAATTTCGTAAGTTACTTGGAGTTTTTCGTAATGCTTTTTGGTAAAAGCATCAAAATTATTCTCTATAATATTGATTGCTAAATCAACATATTCTGTTGGCGTTTTATGTCGGAGTTGCAGTAACAAACACTCGTGCAAATCTCGTGCACCAACACCAGAAGGCTCCAAATCATGTATAATATGCAGAATTTTTTCAACGGTTTTTTCATCCGTATAAACACCTTGGGTAAACGCCATATCGTCTACAATATCCCGAACATCTCTGCGCAAATAACCATCATCATCAATACTTCCAACTAAAAACTCAGCAATATCGCGCTGTTCATCATTTAAGATAAAAGTATTTAACTGATTGATTAAGTCTTGGTGAAAACTAGTTGATGCAGCAAATGGCATTTGACGGTCCTCATTATCGTCACTATAATTGTTCGCCTGCAATTTATAATCAGGCGTTTCGTCGTTGCTTAAATATTCGTCAATGTTGATTTCTTCCGTCTCAATATTATCGTTACCTTCATAATCTTCATAATCATCGTCATTGTTGTCAAACTCATCTTTCTCATACAATTCATCATCTTCTTCTTTACCACTTTCCAATGCCGGATTTTCAACCATTTCCTCCTTGAGTCGTTGTTCAAATGCTTGTGTAGGCAATTGTATCAACTTCATCAACTGTATTTGTTGAGGAGATAGTTTTTGTGATAATTTTAGATTTAGGAACTGCTTAAGCATATGTTTATTTGGTTATGCGGTTATTTGGTTATTCGGTTATGTAAAAATACAAATAACCAAATCCACAAATAACCAAATCCACTTTTTTAAAATTCTGCGTTTTGTGGCGTTCTTGGGAATGGAATTACGTCGCGGATGTTTGTCATTCCTGTTACGAATAATACCAATCTTTCAAATCCTAATCCGAAACCTGAATGCACTGCGGAGCCAAATCGTCGGGTATCTAAATACCACCAAAGTTCTTCTTCGTCAATTCCTAATGCTTTCATTTTTTCAACTAGAACATCGTAACGTTCTTCTCTTTGCGAACCGCCAACGATTTCTCCAATTCCTGGGAAAAGAATATCCATCGCACGAACGGTTTTCCCGTCTTCATTCAAACGCATATAAAATGCTTTGATGTTGGCTGGATAATCAAACAAAATCACCGGACATTTAAAATGTTTTTCAACTAAATATCGTTCGTGTTCACTTTGTAAATCAGCGCCCCATTCGTTGATGATATAGCTGAATTTTTTCTTTTTATTCGGAGTAGAATCTCTTAAAATATCAATAGCTTCGGTATAAGAAACACGTTTGAAATTGGTTGACAAAACGAAGTTTAATTTTTCTATCAAACTCATTTCGCTTCTTTCAGTTTGTGGTTTTTGTTTTTCTTCTTCAGCTAAACGACCTTCCAAAAACTTCAAATCGTCCTGACATTTATCCATCGTATATTTAATTACGTATTGAATAAATTCTTCCGCCAAATCCATATTGTCATTCAAATCATTAAAAGCCACTTCCGGCTCAATCATCCAGAATTCCGCCAAGTGACGAGAAGTATTTGAATTTTCTGCACGGAAAGTAGGTCCAAAAGTATAAATTTGACCCAATGCCATGGCGAATGTTTCACCTTCCAACTGACCAGAAACTGTTAAGTTTGTATGCTTTCCGAAGAAATCTTTTTTGTAATCAATGTTTCCATCTTCATTTTTTGGCAAATTGTCCAATGGTAATGACGTTACTTGAAACATTTCGCCGGCACCTTCAGCATCAGCACCTGTAATTACCGGCGTATTCACATACACAAAACCTTTTTCCTGAAAATAGTTATGCACCGCAAAAGCCAAAACCGAACGAACTCTCATAATGGCTCCGAAAGCATTAGTTCTAACTCTTAAGTGTGCATTTTCACGTAAGAACTCTAACGAATGTTTTTTTGGTTGCATTGGGAATTTCTCGGCATCAGAATCACCTAAAATTTCTAATTTAGAAACTTGAATTTCATATTTCTGACCAGCGCCTTTACTTTCTACCAATGCTCCGGTAACCGAAACAGCAGCTCCAGTTGTAATTCTTTTCAATGTTTCTTCAGGCGTGTTTTCAAAATCAACAACACATTGAATATTATTAATAGTCGAACCATCGTTCAACGCGATAAATTGATTGTTTCTAAAAGTTCTAACCCAACCTTTTGCATTTACTTCTGAAATCGTAGTTTCACTGTTTAGTAAGCTTTTAACTTTTGTATGTTTCATTTAAATATCAGATATTAAATTTTAAATAGTAGACGTTATAATCTAAACGCAAATATAATTTATTTATTGTTCATTTCCAGTTCGTCAATATCCTCATCGGTGTGTTCCAAAATATCGATTGTTGGTTCGGGCAAATCTTGTTGATTAGCCAATCTTTTGTTTAAGGTCAGAACCAATGAAGGCAGCAAAACCAAATTAGACAACATTCCGAAAAATAAGGTTATAGCAACTAATCCGCCTAAAGCAACCGTTCCGCCAAAACTCGACAACATAAATACCGAGAATCCGAAGAATAAAATAATTGAAGTATAGAACATGCTGATTCCGGCATCGTCAAACGTGGCAAAAACTGATTTTTTGATTTTCCAGTCATTTCGTGATAACTCTAGTCGATATTGTGCCAAAAAACGCAAGGTGTCATCGACCGACATTCCGAAAGCAATGCCGAAAACTAGCAAGGTTGATGGTTTTAAAGGAATGCCCAAAAACCCCATCAATCCAGCGGTCATTAATAACGGTAGAAGATTTGGAATTATCGAAACCAAAACCATCTTGAACGATCGGAACATAACGGCAACCAATCCTCCGGTTAAGAAAAAAGCAAATAACAATGACGACAGTAAATTGTCTAATAAATAGTTAGTTCCTTTCTGAAATACCGATGCTTTCCCCGTTATGATAACTTCATATCTTGGCTCAGGGAATAATATATTCACTTTGTTCCGAATGTGCGCTTCAATAGCTTCCATTCGTTCGCCGTTTTCGTCTTTGATAAATGTTGTCATTCTCGCGACACTTCCATCTGCAGTAATATAACTTTTCAGTTGATTGTCTTTGTCGTTTTTCAGCGAATTTTTGATATACGGCAACAGGAATATTTCTTCTTGTGATGATGGCAAGGTGTAAAAATCGGGATTTCCGTTATAATATGCCTGATTGAAACTTTTGGCAATATTTACGATGGACAACGGTTTTGAAAGCTCAGGAATATCGGTAATCGTATGTTCCAATTCTTCCATTTTTCTCAGATTGGAAAGCTTCATGGCGCCATTTTTTCTTTTGGTATCAATCATGATTTCCAAAGGGAGCACTCCGTCAAATTCCTTTTCGAAGAAACGGATATCATCAAAAAACGCTGTTTTTTTTGGCATGTCTTCCAATATACTTCCCGAAACCTTGATTTTGTATATGCCGACAATTCCAAAAACAAGCAAACAAACAGCTGTACTATAAACACCAATCCGGTTGTATTTAACGGTATTTACAATCCATCTTAAAAACGAAGTCAAAGACTCCCGTTCTAAATGTCCGAGATGTCTCTGAATTGGAGGTGGTATATAACTGAAGAAGACAGGAATAATAAGCAAGCTAAGTAAATAGATTGCCATAATATTGATAGTAGTCACTACGCCAAATTCTCTCAACAATATATTATTGGTTGCAATAAACGTAGCAAAACCAACTGCAGTTGTAATGTTGGTCATTAATGTTGCCGTTCCGGTTTTGGTAATTACACGCTGTAATGCTTTGGCCTTATTGGAATGTTTATGGTATTCCTGATGGTATTTATTGATAAAGAAAATACAATTCGGGATTCCGATTACGATAACCAATGTTGGGACTAAAGCAGTTAACACTGTAATCTCGTAACCCAATGCGCCAATGATCCCGAATGACCAGACGACACCAATAATCACAACAATAAGTGACGCCATTGTTGCTCTGAACGAACGGAAAAAGTAAAAGAAAATCAGAGAAGTGATTAGCAACGCGGCACCAATAAACAAGCCAATTTCATCGATAATGGTTTTGGCATTCAGCGTTCGGATATAAGGCATCCCCGAAGTATGTAATTCGATTCCGGTTGTTTTTTTAAATTTAGCAAGAGCGGGAATTAATTTGTTTAAAACGTATTCCTTTCGGGCTTTCGTATTGACAATCTTTTTGTCTAAGTATATGGCAGAGCGTATTGCACCCGTTTTTTTGTTGAACAACAAACCTTCATAAAAAGGCAATTTGGTGAATAATTCTTTTTGAATCTGTTTTAAATAGAGTTCGTTCTGAATTTTGCTGTCATCCACCAATGGTTTTAATTCGAATTTTTCAAGCGAATCATTTTTGGTTAGTTTTTGCAGATTATCCACTGAAACTAACAGACTCACTTCTTTGCTCGACTTGATAGTATTCATCAAATCGCGCCATTTACTATAAACTTTCGGAGTAAATAATTTTTTGTCTTTAGTCGCAATGACAATCAAATTGCCTTCTTCACCAAAATGACTCAGGAATTTGTCGTAATCTAAATTTACCTTGTCGTTTGCGGGAATTAAATTGGCTTCTGTTTGTGTAAATCGTATGTGTTTGAATTGCGTTATGAGCATTCCTGTAACGACAAGAATACCGAGTACAATAGCAATACGATTTCTTAAGATTATCCGAGCGATAAATTCCCAAAAACCAATACCTAACAACTTTTTCATAAATCCTGAAATGGGTTGCAAAGGTAATCAAAACGGCAAAAGAAGCAGTCGATTTGCATAAAGTTTTCGTTAATTTATGCGAGATTAACTGACTAATTTTAAATAAATTTTAATAGCATAAAAAAAACTAAAAAAAATCAGCTTGTTTTTAGCATCTTTGTATACACAAGCAGCAACTATTTTTGGATGAGAAATTTTAAAAATTCTTTATTTTATATTTTCATTACAGGTGGATTCACCTATTTGATGTATAAAATTGTTGAACAAGGCAAACTACTAGAGGTTGGTAGAAAAATTGTTTCTCCATCATCCACTGATAGTCAATGGACACAGTTTTTATCTTCGCTGTATTACAATTTGAAGCATCCATTGCCATTGTTGCTATTCCAAATTATTACGATTGTTCTTATTGCTAGAATTTTTGGTTGGATATTTAGAAAAATTGGTCAACCATCTGTTATCGGAGAAATAATCGCCGGAATTGTTCTTGGACCATCACTTTTTGGATTGTATTTTCCGGATATGAAAGAAGCACTTTTCCCGCTGGCTTCTCTCGGAAATCTTCAATTGTTAAGTCAGATTGGTTTGATACTTTTCATGTTTGTGATAGGGATGGAACTAGACTTGAAAGTTTTGAAAAACAAAGCCAACGAAGCGGTTGTAATTAGTCACGCGAGTATTGTAATTCCGTTTGCTTTGGGAATAGGTTTATCCTATTATATCTATCATCAATTTGCGCCAGCAGGTGTAGAGTTTTTATCCTTTAGTTTGTTCATGGGAATTGCTATGAGTATCACGGCGTTTCCGGTTTTGGCTCGAATTGTTCAGGAACGAGGCATTCATAAAACCCGATTAGGAACTATTGTAATCACATGTGCAGCGGCCGATGACATTACGGCTTGGTGTTTATTGGCGGTGGTTATTGCCATTGTAAAAGCAGGAAGTTTTGTGAGTGCGTTGTATGTTATCGGATTAGCGGTTGCTTATGTTCTAATGATGCTTTTTGTTGTTAAGCCGTTCCTAAAACGAATTGGAGATTTATATGGTAAAAAAGACAATATTAAAAAATCAGTTGTAGCTATATTTTTCCTGACGCTTATCGTATCCTCATATTTGACGGAGATCATAGGTATTCACGCATTATTTGGTGCTTTTATGACAGGTGTAATTATGCCAGATATATCAAAATTCAGAAATGTTTTTATTGAAAAAGTAGAAGATGTTTCCCTGATTTTATTATTGCCATTATTCTTTGTTTTCACTGGATTGCGAACAGAAATAGGTTTAATAAACGAACCTTATTTGTGGGAAGTTACCGGATTTATCATTTTAGTTGCTGTTGCTGGAAAATTCTTTGGAAGTGCTTTAGCGGCAAAATTTGTTGGACAAAGTTGGCGCGATAGTTTAACAATTGGCGCTTTAATGAACACGCGTGGCTTGATGGAATTGGTAGTGTTAAACATTGGATACGAATTGGGTGTGCTTTCACCAAAAGTATTTACCATGATGGTTATTATGGCTTTGGTCACAACTTTTATGACTGGACCGGCATTGGATATCATCAATTTTATTTTTAAAACTAAAGACGCCATTATTCCATCAGAGGTTAAAAAGAGTTCCGATTATAATATTCTTATTTCTTTTGGAAACAATCAGAAAGGAAAATCATTATTGCGTTTGGCAAATAGTCTTCTCAAAAAGCAACCCGATTCTGCAAATGTTACCGCTATGCATTTAACGGTAAGTGATGAAATGCATGCTTATAATTTGGAAGAATATGAAAAAGAAACGTTTGAACCTATTGTAAAAGAATCTCGAAAACTAGAGCAACATATCACCACTATTTTCAAAGCAACCAACGATATTGAAACCGACATTGCCGACATTGCACATGAAGGGAAATACGATTTGGTATTGGTTGGTTTAGGAAAATCTATTTATGAGGGAACTATATTGGGGAAAGTACTTGGTTTTACTACAAGAATTATCAATCCGGATAGATTGTTGGATAAATTTAAAGGAAAAGAAGGATTATTTGAAAACTCACCTTTTGATGACAGAACACGTTTGATAATTTCCAAAACCAAAACACCACTTGGTATTTTGATTGATAAAGAATTGCATGAGATCGATAAAGTATTTGTTGGTATTTATAGTGTTGGCGATGTTTTTCTGATTGATTATGCCCAAAAATTAATATACAATAATGATTCTCATGTTACGATTTTGGACAGTAACGGACATACTAAAAACAACTTTATTGTTGAAAATGCTTTAGCTGCTTTAGAACAAAATCATCAGGATAACATCGAAGTATTACATCCAGATCAGCTTAACAAACCATTCTTGCTTCAACAGGATTTGATCATTTTTAGTTTAGAAACCTGGAAAAAATTGGTTGATGATGAGGTTTCTTGGTTAACGGATATCCCATCGGTTTTGATTATTAAACCGTAATTAAAAACCAAAATCAAAAACAAAACTTAGTTTGACTGCTAAGTTATCTTCAAATCGAGACAACTGATTTGGTCCATATCTGTAAAATCCTGTTAATCCAAATCCTTTGTATATTTGATTCAATTCAATACCCGATTCAAAAAAACCCCGGTCTAAAGTTTTGTATACAATGCCAATGTGACGTTCTGGATGTTGGAGATTTCCCCACGCCATTCGAGTTACCAAAACCAATGATGGCCTCACTTTTTTGAACAACTCAATTCTTTTGAGTCCGTGTTTGAATTGAAGCATCACAAACTCACTCGAGAAAAACTCATTAAAATACATAGTTTCAAAGCTGTTTTTCCCAGCAATGGTTATTCTTTGTAAAAGATTGTCTTTGGTCAAATTATTCGGCGAAGTATTATACAAATGTGTTAAAGGAAGCGCTCCAAAAGCATAACCGGCTTGAAGTAAAACAGCCGATTTCTGTCCGTTTAAATATTTTTTTTCATATTCAATTCGGGTATCAACTTTCCCAAAATCAAAATCATTAGCAAAGAAATTAGGCAACGATTTGGTAAACTGAAAACTGAATTTAGGGAAACGTTTTTCATATTCAATTTTACCATTTGGTGTTTGCATAAAATCGCTAAAAGGATTCCATTGTAGCGAAAACATAGCGGTCGACATCGTAAAATCACGATATAACTGACTGTCGTAATTAAATGTGTAATTAAATAACGGACGTATTTCGCTATGCGAAAGCTGCCAAATAGTTTCTGTTTTTGGAATAATTTTGGTTTCAATATAGCCGCGCCACGTTTTGTGATTATAGAAAGTACTGATGTTGATGGGTCTCGGGTCATAAATTTTAAAAACTCTTTTGTCTGTTGCGAAACTTGTACTCGCAATCTCTCGAACATCATCGGTGTAGGTGATACCAATCCATGTATTTGAGAAATTACCAAATCTAAAAGCCGTTCCTAAATTATACTTGATGGTTTCATCTTTCAAACCATAAGCGGTATACCCTTCAACACGGAGTTTTTTAGAAAAAGTATCATTAGTAATTGCACCAATTCCAATGCGGAATCCTTCAAAATTATTATAGCTTAAAAGATGGCGTAAATCAAAATCAAAAGAACCTAATGGCACATAACCATTGATAACTTTTCGTCCAAATTTGATTTTTCTCTCTATATTTTCTTTGGTTATAATACTGTCTAAAACGGTATAAGTTCTTTCGCTTCGCGTGTCTAAACTATCGGTTCTATTTTGTTTCCAAAAAGCGTCGTCTCTTTTGCTAGCATTATCTTTCACTTCGATGGCGACAAAAGATTTTTTAATTTTCAGATTGTTATTCACGGTTATATCGAAAGCTTGCATTTCGGAAGAAAGATAGGTGAAATCAGAAGCTGTTTTTTTCGAATTGGTGTCATCATTTTCGGCAGCAAACTCAATTCGACCGCCTAAAATTGATGTTGGTTCTTTGCTTTTACCCTTAACAATTTTGAAATTTTTCCGAATAGGAAACCATATTTTTTCTTCGGCAAAATAAGCAAATTCATGCACTCCAGTAATATCTAAAACGCCACGAATGCGCATCACCGCTTTAGCAATTGCGTGGTTTTCTTGATCAACATACAGTAATCCTTCCAAGCCCTTCTTGTTTTTATTTTTAAAATATAAAACAATCACTTGTCGATTATCAATTGAAGTTGTGTCAAGTATTTTATAACGGTATTCTTTGAGCGCTGCGCTGTAAATTGGACTTTTATACTTGGTTTCAAAAAGTTCGTATTTATCGTCATAAATAGAAAACGACTGTAAATCAAATCCCAAAAACTCATAAATAGGTTCTTTAAAACCAGCCATTTTTGTACCCAAAATAGTTTCTTTCAGGATTGGTTTTTCAAACTGAAATTGCGATACTTTTTCGGTTAGAAACAAATGCTGTTTGTCAATAATCTTTTTAAACTTATAATCGGACGAATCTATTTTGGCAATTTTTTCTTTGGAGACAGCATTTACAAAAACGGTGTCAATTCTCCCAACAATCGAGTCAGGATTGGCCGTGACTACTAATTTATTATAGGATTTGAATTCAAAACTGCGCAGCTTTTTTTGTGGATTGTTGTTTTCTTTTTCTTGAATTACTTTAGTGATAATGGCGTTGGCCGGATTTACATTGGAAATAGTTACTTCTTTTAGGGTATCAATTTTTGGCAAAAGATAAAGCGTAAAAAAGGTCTTTATTTCAAATAGTGAAATGGTTTTTGGTTCATAACCAATGTAGGAAATCGTCAATGTTTCAGGTTGTGATGCCAAAAGGAAATTAAACTTTCCATCAACATCGGCAATGGTAGCAAATCCATTCTCGGTTTTTATAGTGGCAAAAGGAAGTGCTTTTTTGGTTTGGGAATCTTTTATAATTCCATTGACTTGGAATTGTGCTTGGAGCGACAGCGGGAAGAATAAAAACAGTAGAAATAGTCGCTTCATTTCAAAGTGATTGGCACAGTATATTTGACAAAAATAAGAATAAAAAAATCCGTCTCGATACATCAGGACGGATTTAATATTGAATCAACAAAGTTATACTTTCATAATTTCGGCTTCTTTGATAGCCAAATGCTCATCCACTTTTCGGATAAAACCGTCCGTTAGTTTTTGAATGTCATCTTCAGCAGATTTACAAATATCTTCAGAAGCACCCTCTTTTTCTAGTTTTTTGATATCAGTGTTGGCATCTTTACGGGCGTTTCTTATCCCGATTTTAGCATCTTCCGCTTCCGCTTTGGCTTGTTTTACTAAGTCGCGTCTTCTTTCTTCTGTCAAAGCAGGCACATTAATGATAATGTTTTCACCGTTATTCATCGGGTTGAAACCAAGATTAGCAATCATGATTGCTTTTTCAATCGGATGCAACATGCTTTTTTCATATGGCTGAATGGTAATTGTTCTAGCATCAGGAACATTCACGTTGGAAACTTGAGATAGCGGTGTTTGAGAACCGTAATAGTCTACAAAAACGCTTCCCAACATTTGCGGTGATGCTTTTCCGGCGCGAATATTTAAAAATTCTTTTTCTAAATGTGCAATAGTACCGTCCATCGATTCTTTTGTACTGTCTAAAATAAATTCTATTTCTTCCATTGTTTAAAAGTTATCAGTCTCAGTCCCAGTTTTCAGTGTCACTTTTGCTGTGACTGTTTACTGCGACTGTAAACTATTTTTGTTTTAAAATGTCTCATAATCAGTTATCAGCGCCAATTTTACTGCGACTGTCAACTGTGACTGCGAACTATATTTTTACCACGGTTCCAACATTTTCACCGTTGCAAATTTTTAACAAATTTCCTTTTTTATTCATATCAAAAACCACAATTGGCAATGCATTTTCCTGACTTAAAGTAAAGGCTGTAGAATCCATTACGTTCAATCCTTTTTTGATAACATCGTCAAAAGTAATGCTTTCAAATTTTACTGCATTTGCATTTTTTTCAGGATCAGCATCATAAATTCCATCAACACGCGTTCCTTTCAAAATCACATCAGCATGTACTTCAACGCCACGAAGAACAGCAGCAGTATCAGTCGTAAAATAAGGGTTTCCTGTTCCCGCACCAAAAATAACAATCCTTCCTTTTTCAAGGTGACGCACCGCTCTTCTTTTGATATATGGCTCGGCAATCGCTTCAATTTTTAAAGCCGTTTGTAAACGTGTTAACATTCCTTTATCTTCCAATGCGCCTTGAAGAGCCATTCCGTTGATAACCGTTGCCAACATTCCCATGTAATCACCTTGAACTCTATCCATACCATTACTAGCACCGGCAATTCCTCTAAAAATATTTCCACCACCAATAACAATGGCAATTTCAACACCTTTACTATGAATTTCTTTAATCTCATCAGCATATTCAGCAAGACGTTTTGGATCAATTCCGTACTGTCTGTCTCCCATTAAAGCTTCACCACTAAGTTTTAGAAGAATTCTTTTGTATTTCATCATGTTGTTTTTAGTGATGCAAATATAAACATATTCTGTTTTTTTATAGTATTTGACAAAAAGAATGTTGCCTAACAATTGTCATGTTTTTTGATTGATGGGTTTTGTAACTTCGCAACATCAAAAAGCAGTTATGAAATCCATTATAGAAAATAGCCTTTCGCAAAGTCATAGTTATGTTGACTATAGAAATCACATCAAGGACTTACTAAAAGAAGGGAAATCAACAGGAAAAGAACAATCGCAAGCATTGACAGATTATAGTGAATTAAACGAAACCAGAATGAATCGTTTAGAGAAAACTATTTTAATTGCTGATGAAAATGTACAAAAACTACAGGTTTTGGAAAAGGAATATATTTGGTTAGTTATTTCCGAAGGTTGGTGTGGCGATGCAGCGCAAATTGTCCCAGTAATACATAAAATGGCAAAGCTTTCAGAAAAAATAGATTTAAAGATTGTTTTTCGCGATGAAAATGATGACTTGATGAATTTGTTTTTAACCAATGGGGCCAAGTCAATTCCTAAGTTACTTATTCTTGATAAAAATACCTTAGAAGTTTTGGGCGATTTCGGACCCAGACCAATAGGCGCAATAAAATTAATTTTGGATTATAAAAAGCAACATCGTCTGATAGATGACAAAGCTAAAACCGATTTGCAACTTTGGTATTTGCATGACAGAGGAGTATCAACTCAAAACGAAATTATGGATTTGATGCATGCTTTGGATCAAAAGATGGTGTAATTTATTCCTAAACTTAAACTTCCTATTTTATCAATTCCATTTTTAGTGAAACCATATTGACAAAGTTCAATAAAAAACCCTATACCTTCGTCTGATTCAATACCGAGACTAATTTTTTGAAAATCGCCCGACAAGCTTCCTCTTCCTAATGCAAATGATTTTCCGTAACCAGGCTCAATATATATTCTAGTTTCATCACCAACTAACGGACTTAATTTTAGCGTTGCAAATAAAGGAACAGCAACAAGACATTCATTGGCTTTCCAATCTATTCCGGTGTTAATTCCGAGTGCGAGCCATTTACGCAAATGTGTTCCATATCCAACTCTGGTACTCAATCCATCGAACAAAAAAAACGGTTCTTTTTCTCCTGTGTATTGGTTAATTTCTCCATGATGTTGGTTTACTCTTAAAGGCACCGAGAAATCAAACTTTGTATATGTGTATGATGATTCGTCTTTTGATTCATCAGAACTTTTAGTTGCTTGTGAAAAACCAAACTGGTATAGTAAAAAAACGAAGAATAAAAATAAGCGCTTCATTTTAACTTTTACCCTCAAATTCTTCTGGAGAAACTCCGTTTTCCACAGAGAAATCTCCAATTTTTGTTCGACGTAAAACCGATAAATGTGCTCCAGAATTCAAGGATTTTCCAAAGTCAAAAGCTAGAGAACGAATGTATGTTCCTTTGCTGCATAATACACGAAATTCAATTTCAGGCAAATCAAATTTTGTAATTTCAAATTCATATAGTGTAGTTTTTCTGGACGAAATTTCAACTGTCGAACCTGCGCGGGCGTGCTCGTATAATCGCTTTCCGTCTTTTTTTATGGCGGAGAAAATAGGTGGTTTTTGGTCAATTTCACCAATAAATTGTTTTACCGTTTCCAGAATTAATTTGGCGGTAATATGTTCGGTTGGGAAAGTAGCGTCAACTTCCGTTTCTAAATCATAGGAAGGCGTTGTAGCACCAACGGTAATCGTTCCGGTATATTCTTTAGCTTGTGCCTGAATTTCTGTAATTCGCTTTGTAAATTTTCCGGTGCAGACAATTAGTAAGCCGGTTGCCAAAGGATCTAAGGTACCTGCGTGACCAATTTTGAATTTCTTAGGAAGATCGTATTTGCGTTTTAAAATGTACTTCAATTTGTTCACTGCTTGAAAAGAAGACCATTTCAAGGGTTTGTCAATTAAAAGGACTTGACCTTCTAAAAAGTCTTCGGCAGTCATTAGATTGTCGTTAATTTCATAATCCAGAAATGGATAATTAGAATAGCCAATCCGGCTATAATTCGGTAATAACCAAACATTTTAAATCCGTGTTTTGATAAGTATCCGATGAAAGATTTTATAGCTAACATCGCTACGACAAATCCAACTACGTTGCCAAGAATCAATAAATTGATTTGTTCATGCGACAAAACAAAACCATCTTTGTAGTAGTCGTAACATTTTTTAACCGTTGCGCCAAGCATAGTAGGAACGGCAAGGAAAAACGAAAATTCAGCGGCAGTTGTTCTTGATAATTTCTGTGACATTCCACCAATGATACTCGCGCCACTTCGGGAAACTCCGGGAATCATCGCTAAACATTGGAACAATCCAATTTTTAATGCAGTTGTATAACTTATTTTTTTAGTTTCCTGTATTTCTTCTTTATTGACGAACCAATCATCAACTTTCAGTAAAATGATTCCGCCCAAAACCAAAGAAACAGCCACAGTGACTGGATTTTCCAATAAGGCATCAATCTTTTTGCTGAAAAGCAAGCCAAAAACTACTGCCGGAATAAAAGCAACAAATAGCTTAAAATAAAAATCAAGTGTTTGAAAAAACCTTTTGAAATATAAAACAACTACCGAAAGGATGGCGCCAAGCTGAATCACAACGGTAAATAATTTGGTAAAATCGTCATGAGCAATACCAAAAAATGACGAAGCAATAATGATATGACCTGTAGAAGAGACAGGAAGAAATTCTGTTATTCCTTCAATGATAGCTAAAACAATAGCTTGAATATAATCCATTAATTAGATTGTTATATAGTTAGACTTCTTAGACTAACTTCGTTCCGTTCGGCTTCGCCTTGGGCATTAGATTTCTTAATTTACCTTTTCGAAAATATCTAAGTAAGTCTAAGATGTCTAAGCAGTCTGAAAAATTATTTGCTCTTTTTAAAAATTGAATAAATGGTAATTCCAAACCCAATCAAAACTACGGTTGGCGCTAGACGAATTCTTCTAAAACTGAAAACATCTTCGCTAAAAACGGTTGGGTCATCGCTTCCGCCGCCACTCATCAAAATAAACCCTAAAGCAATAACACCAATCCCAATCAAAAGGATTTTATAGTTTACTTTTTCAAAAAGAAAATCAGGTTTTTGCTCGTTATTTTTCATTTATGCTGAATTTATTTCAGCATCTCAGCTGAATATTATTTTTAATTATTTATTGACTGAATCCTAATTCCTAAATCCCAATTCCTTAATACAAATCATCAGTTCTCAAATTCAAAAAGCGTTGTGTAGCAAAGTAAGTGCTTATCCACGTTATCACAACCCCCAAAACCAAAACCCCTAAAAGCACTACGGTGATGGCTAATTTATCTTCCATAATTCCTAGATTAGGAAAAGTAGTTTGGATATAAACCAATACGCCAATCAAAGCAACTATGGCTAATGCCGAACCAATCAATCCCAGAAAAACGCTACGCTGAATAAATGGTTTTCTTATAAACGATTTGGTTGCGCCAACCATTTGCATAGTTTTAATAATAAATCGGTTAGCAAAAATGGATAAACGTAACGAGCTATTGATTAGTAATACCGAAACAAGGGCAAAAACACAACTGATAATCAAAATCCACATACTAATATTTTTGATGTTATCATTCACCAAAGTCACGAGTTGCTTGTCATAAACTATATCAGCTATCATTTCATTTTTACGCAAACGCGTTTCAATTTTAGCAATGCCTTCATTAGTAACATAATCGGCTTTCAAGTGAATGTCAAAAGAATTTTGAAGTGGATTAACGCCCAAAAACTGCATAAAATCCTCACCAATTACTTTCATATGTTTTTTGGCCGCCGCTTCTTTGGAAACATATTCAAAAGATTTAGCAAATGCAGCAGTTTTCAATTCGTTATTAAAATCAGTAATTGTTGAATCGGGCGCTTCGGTTTTAAAGAAAATTGTCATTGCAATTTCTTCTTTAAAATTGTCTGATAACCTTTTGGAATTGATGACAAAAAGTCCCAAAATCCCCAATAAGAACAACACTAAAAAGATGCTCAGCACGACCGAAAAATAGGAAGTAATAACTCTGCGTTTCTGAAACTTTTCAAATGATGAAGACATAAATTGTATTTTGATGTGGTAAAAATAATAAAGAAAATTGTTTTTCTTCTTTATAACGTACAAAGTTTTAACTTTATTATAATAAATGTAAATTTGCCCTCATTATAGTTGCCACTTGATGGTTGTCGGTTGTCGGCAACTTCCCCAATTAAAATTTATAATTAAAATATATCGTTTCAGCGACATGAAATATCATCACGAAAAAGTAGAAGCCAAATGGCAGAAATATTGGGCTGAGAACCAAACATTCAAAGCCAAGCAACCAGCAACCGATAACCATCAACCAAAATATTATGTACTCGATATGTTCCCGTATCCTTCAGGAGCAGGATTGCATGTTGGTCATCCGCTTGGTTACATTGCTTCCGATATCGTGGCGCGTTTCAAACGTCACAAAGGATATAATGTTTTGCATCCACAAGGTTATGATTCTTTCGGTCTTCCTGCAGAGCAATACGCAATTCAAACGGGGCAACATCCCGAAAAAACGACACGGGAGAATATTGCACGTTACCGTGAGCAATTAGATAAAATTGGTTTTTCATTCGATTGGAGTCGTGAAGTGCGCACTTCGAATGCCGATTATTACAAATGGACACAATGGATTTTTATCCAATTGTATAATTCCTGGTATTGCAAATCTGCGAATAGAGCATTTGATATTGCTGAGTTAGTTGAAATTTTTAGAACAGAAGGGAATTCTAATGTAGATATGGTTTGTGATGATGGTGTTGAACTTTTCACAGCTGCCGAGTGGAACACTTTTTCCGAGGAAAATAAGCAACAAATTCTTTTGCAATACCGATTAACCTATTTGGCAGAAACTGAAGTCAACTGGTGTCCGACATTAGGAACTGTTTTGGCAAATGACGAAATTATAAATGGTGTTTCTGAACGCGGCGGTCATCCTGTTATTCGTAAGAAAATGACGCAATGGTCGATGCGAATTTCTGCTTATGCCGAAAGATTGTTGCAAGGTTTAGAAACCATTGATTGGAGCGAAAGCATCAAAGAAAGCCAACGCAATTGGATTGGTAAATCGGTAGGTGCAACAGTAAAGTTCTCCGTTCTCCGTTCTCCGTTGTCAGAGCAACCGATAACCGATAACCGACAACCGACAACAATTGAAGTTTTCACCACCCGTCCCGATACCATTTTTGGAGCAACCTTTATGAC
>CALQCV020000010.1 GCA_943329165.2 Candidatus Nitrotoga sp. CP45
ATACTTGAAATAATTCTGAAAAAGTATTCTGACCGTCACTTTGAAAAAAAGCTTCGTCACCAACAAAATCGGGATCATACCCAAAAGCATGCGGAATTTGCTTTAAAATTATAATGACTCCAATTCCTGCTAACATTCCTTCAATAACATTGGTTGGAAAATAATTGGAAATACTTCCAGCTTTTATAAAACCCAATAGCAGTTGTATAACACCTGCTATAACAACGGCTGTTAAAAAAATGTTGAATGCTCCCAAATCGGATATAGCTGTTAAAACTATAGCCGTTAAACCAGCAGCTGGCCCCGAAACACTAATATGGGATTTACTCAAATACCCAACAACGATTCCGCCCACAACACCAGCTATAATTCCCGAAAAAAGTGGTGCACCAGAAGCCAAAGCGATACCTAAACACAATGGAAGTGCCACTAAAAATACCACTAAACCTGATGCGAAATCAGATTTGAGGTTTGCAAAAAGATTGATTTTTTTTGTCATTACCTAAAAATTAATTTAATACGAATATTGTTTCGCTAAAGCGAAAAAAATTATACAGATGTATTAAACTAATTTGGGTGGAGGAATGAAGATTTCCTCTGCTATATTATCATGACGTGTTAAATTTTCAAAAATAATTATAGAATTTTGACACCCAACTGTATCCATAAATGGATAATCAAAAGTCAGCCTTAAATCGGCTTTTATTTCTTTAAGATCTTTGTGGTTTTCTTCTTCGGCAAAACTGTAGAACATCGATATATCTGTATTCTGTTCTATCAACGTAACAATAGTTGGCGTTGTGAGAAACGTTACAAATACAAATAATATGAATTTCACAATTAACTTCATGTCGCAAAATTAGCTTTTCATTTTACAAAACAAAATTCTATTATATATTTTTTAACATTCATTAACTATAAGTTAAACTTATAGGTTTTATATTTGCATCAAATTTTATTATATAATGACAATTACTCAATTAAAATATGTTCTAGCTGTAGCTGAATATAAGAACTTTACTCTTGCGGCTGAAAAATGTTTTGTTACACAACCAACGTTAAGTATGCAAATTCAGAAAATTGAAGAGGAATTGGGCATACAAATTTTTGACAGAACCAAGAAACCTATTCAGTTGACAGAAATTGGACAGCAAATTGTTAATCAAGCTAAGAATATTGTTAACGAAGCGGATAGAATTCAAGATATTGTTGATCAGCAAAAAGGATTTATTGGTGGTGAATTTCGACTAGGAATTATCCCGACGATAATGCCAACATTATTACCCATGTTTCTCAATAATTTTATCAAAAAATACCCAAAAGTAAAACTCATTATTGAAGAGTTAAACACAGATGAAATAATACTGAAACTCAATAATGGTCATTTAGATGCCGCAATTGCCGCTACACCATTGCAGGAAGAAAAAATAAAAGAAGTTGTTTTATATTTTGAACCTTTTGTAGCTTATATTCCAGAAGGTCATATCAATTTTCAAAAGCAGGAAATTGAAGTTGATGATTTAAATATCGATGAAATCCTGCTGCTACAAGACGGACATTGTTTTAGAGATGGTATTTTGAATTTGTGCAAAAATGTAGCTGCTAATGAAAAAGCACATTTTCAAATTGAAAGCGGAAGTTTTGAAACCCTCATAAAACTAGCCGATGAAGGTTTGGGAACCACGCTACTTCCCTATTTGCACACTTTAGATTTAAAAGAAAAAGACAAGCTTAAACTGCGTCATTTTAAAGAACCAAAACCGGCCAGGGAAGTCAGTTTAATTTTTCCGAAAAACGAATTAAAAATTCATATTATTGATGCTTTGAGAAGTACTATCGCCGGAGTAGTAAAAGGTGCGATTGTCTTTCAAAATGTACAAATCATAAGTCCACTGCAAAAAAAATAAGGAGCTTTACAAAAACTCCTTATTTTCTCTCTGTTAACTAACTACAGACAAACATTGTTTTAATTCGGGATGATCACTAGTAAAAAATTGCAACCATTTTTTTAATTGTTCAACCTCGTAAGGCAATAAATTTTTAACCGCCTTTTTTAGTTCTTTTGTGAAAAGAGCTGGATCGAAGCTCACTCTTTCGAGTACCGATTTTGTGTAATCATAAATCATTCTAGGCATATTAAGTTAAGATTTGGGGTTATCTTATTGTAAGAACGTGTAGTAAAAGTATATTAAAAAAAGTTCTTAAGCAAAAAAATAAACTATAAAATATCGTCAAAGCACTATATTAATAGACAAAATACATTTATTAACATTTTTTTTACGATTTAACTTACTAAAATATTTTTACCTGATAGCCCATAAGCCATCTTTGTATTTCGGGCTTATCGGATGAATAATAAAATAAACAATTTACAGATTTTGCATTTCATAAGGTAAAAGCGTTTTGGACGCCTTAATTAATTCTTTCACAAATAGCTCTTTGTTTCTAGCGACTTTTACAATTGAAGATTTTGTATAATCATAGATTATTTCCTCATGATAACATCGTATTAGAATAAAACAACCAGTTGGGGTGCAATTAATCAATATCATTTAATACTGACTTTTTTGATTCAAATTCATAGTCAATTAGAACAAAAATGTCAATCTTAGCCTGTCGAAGACCTTAAAAAAGATACATTTCGACAAGCTAAATGTGACAATTGGTATGATATTAGTTATAAAAAACAATTTCACCCAACGGGTTGAATATTAATATATGATTCAATTGTTCGTCGCTTCAAACAAAAGGTTGCTTCTTGCCTCTCAATGACCTACTTTTGCAAAAATTTAGACTTGTGAATTACCTTTCCGTAGAAAATATATCAAAATCCTTTGGCGAAAAAACCTTGTTTAAGGACATTTCGTTTGGCATCAACAAAGACCAGAAAATTGCCTTTATTGCCAAAAATGGTTCAGGAAAAACCTGTATCATGAAGATTATCAATGGCGAAGACGAACCGGACACTGGTAAAGTTGTGATTAGAAAAGGTATCAAAATGGCGTTTCTCTCCCAAACCAATCAGTTGCAGGAAGAATTGACGATTGAGGAAAGCATTTTCGCTTCGGATAACGAAATTCTGCACATAATTGAACGTTACGAAAAAGCGTTGGAAAATCCGGAAGATGAAGAAAAGTATCAGTTGGCTTTTGATGAAATGGATAGCCACAACGCTTGGGATTTTGAGACACAATTCAAACAAATCCTTTCCAAACTAAAGCTCGACGATTTAAAACTGAAAGTGAAAAGTCTTTCCGGTGGACAAAAGAAACGGTTGTCATTGGCCATCATTTTGATTAATCGCCCGGATTTATTGATTTTGGATGAGCCAACGAATCACTTAGATTTAGAGATGATTGAATGGCTGGAAAGTTATTTTGCTAAAGAAAATATTACGTTATTTATGGTAACGCACGACCGTTTCTTTTTGGAGCGCGTTTGTAACGAAATAATCGAATTGGACAACGGAAAATTATACCAATACAAAGGCAATTACTCCTATTATCTGCAAAAGAAAGAAGAGCGAATTGCCATGGAAAATTCCACTATCGATAAAGCTCAAAATCTTTTCACAAAAGAATTGGCCTGGATGCGGCGTCAACCCAAAGCAAGAACAACCAAATCAAAATCGCGTCAGGATGATTTTTACCAAATCAAAGCCGTTGCGGAAAGTAGAAGAAAAGAAAACGTTGTCGAGCTTGAAATCAATATGGAACGCATGGGTAGCAAGATTATTGAGCTGCATAAATTGTATAAAAAATTTAAAGACCGCGCTATTCTGGACAACTTTAGTTATGATTTTCAACGCGGCGAACGCATTGGTATCATTGGTAAAAACGGCACTGGCAAATCGACTTTCTTAAATATACTAACCAAAACTATGCTTCCTGATGCAGGTAAAGTTGTAATTGGTGATACGATTAAAGTTGGTTACTATACGCAAAGCGGGATCAATCCGAAACCGGGACAAAAAGTTATCGATATTATTAAAGAATATGGCGAATACATTCCGCTCACCAAAGGGAAGATTATTTCGGCGTCACAGTTATTGGAACGCTTTTTATTCGATGCCAAAAAGCAATATGACTTTGTAGAAAAACTAAGCGGTGGTGAATTGAAACGGTTGTATTTGTGTACCGTATTGATTCAGAATCCAAACTTTTTGATTCTCGATGAGCCAACGAACGATTTAGATATTGTAACTTTAAATGTTTTGGAAAGTTTCTTACTAGATTATCCCGGATGTTTATTAGTAGTTTCCCACGATCGATATTTTATGGATAAAATTGTAGATCACTTATTCATCTTTAGAGGTGAAGGACAAATAGAAGATTTTCCAGGAAATTATTCCGATTTTAGAGCGTATGAAGATTCGGCTGAACCAAAAAATTTATCTAGTGTTAGTACTGAAAAAGTCAATTGGAAACAAAATCACTCAACAGCTATTGGATTGAATTTCAACGAACAAAAGGAATTCAACAAAATTGAACGCGAAATTAAAGACTTAGAATACGAAAAAAAGCAAATCGAAAACTTATTTTCAGAGGGTAAAGTGGCTGATGCTGATATTACGGCAAAAGCAAAAGAACTGGAAGCTATCATTAAAAAAATGGAAGAAAAAGAAGAACGTTGGTTTGAACTTTCTTCAAAAATGGAGTAATAAAAAGTTTACAGTCTCGGTCTCAGTCAGCAGACTGAAAACTGCGACTTAAAACTGCGACTTAAAACTGTGCTACAAATAATAAATTCATATCTAAACTTCCTCTGGAACTCCAAAAACGAACACGGAGTGCATTCTCCGTTTGTGTTTAATTTGGTTACCAAATGTTTTTATGATGGGAAAAAGCATGCTGAATATTCCATTCTCAACAACTACAGAAAATCCCTTTTAAAAAATCACAACACCATTGAGGTAACCGATTTTGGTGCAGGTTCTAAAGTTTTCAAAAGTAATACCAGAGCAATAAACCAAATTGCCAGCAATGCCGGAATTTCAAAAAAAAGAGCAGAATTGCTTTTCAGGATTACCAATTATTTTCAACCTTCAACTATTTTAGAAATAGGAACTTCATTAGGATTAGCTACTTCAGCTTTAACACTTGGTAATCAAAAAGCTAAAATCACTACACTAGAGGGATGTCCTAATACATTGCATGTAACTCAAAAACAATTTGAGGAATTTGGTTTTAAAAACATTACGTCAATCAATACAGAATTTTCATGTTATCTAAAAAATTATCAATTATCAATTATCAATTATCAATTGATCTATTTCGACGGCAATCATTCCAAAGCCGCTACGCTTGAGTATTTCGAATTACTATTACCAACAATCACAAACGAAAGCGTTTGGATTTTTGATGACATTCATTGGTCAAAAGATATGCAAGCAGCTTGGGAAACCATAAAAAACCATCCGAAAGTTACTATTACTATTGATACATTTCAATGGGGAATTGTTTTCTTTCGAATGGAGCAGCGGAAAGAACATTTTTTGATTCGAACATAAAAAAATGGCAACCATCTCTGATTGCCATTTCTTGAATTAAAAAAAACCTATTTAATCAATTATTCTTTTGCTTCTTCATTTTCTCTTGCTTTGGCTCCGATACGGTTTACTTTAAACATCGGTGCAAATCTGAATTTTATAGAGGCTATTTTATTATTGTCTTCGGAAGATAATCCTTCTTTTTCAACTGTATTTTTTCTGCTGTCTAACGCTTCGTAAATCAATTTAACTTCGTCAAAATCTTCTCTAGTAAAATCACCTTTATTTTTTTCATAAGAATCTAAAAAGTCTTGATATACTTGTAAAATATTGTCTTTGTTTACCCATGAAAAGTTCATGTCTTCGGCAACCTTACCTTCGCCAAAAAATCGATTTCTCAACAATTGATTTGGATTGACAACAACTGGTTTTTCAGCCGCTAATTCAGCTTGGTATTTAGCTTTTAATGCTTCATATTTTGCTTTGCTAACCGCTACTTTTTCTCTCAATGCTTCATTATCTGATTCTGCTAAAGATGCTTCTGCCTCAGAAATTCTAACTTGATAGCTGGCGTCAATTGCCTCCCAATTTGTTTTGGCATCAACAGCGGTTACATTATCTAATGAGTCAACATAAACTACATAATTATTGACTGTTTTTTCGGATTTAGCTTGCTTTTGATCTTTACAAGATGTAAATCCTAAAACTACCATTGCCAGAATTCCGACTACATAAATACTTTTTTTCATAATACTATTATTTGTTATTATTAGTTAGGTGTAAAATTACTTCCTTTTCAATGCTGACCTGTTATACATTTCTGTAAAGGTTTTATACAATTGCTACATTGTTGCTTTGCCAATTCGCATTTAGCATGCAACTGTAACAATTAAAACTTTTAGCCTACAAATAGCCAAACTAAAATTTAATTTATGGAAACTCACCACTCGTTAAAATCAAAAGAATTTAAAATGCTGTCGGGACTTGCTGTTGTTTTAGGAATAATAACTATAGCAAAAGCTGGCTATGATTTTGGACAATGGTTTCATCAGGTAGTAAATTAATTTTCTTTTCTTACTTTTATCAAAATTCAGTAGTAAAAAATGGCAAATCCATTAATCAGTATCAAAAAATTAACGAGAGATTTCCAACTCGGGAATGAAACAATCAATGTTTTAAAAGGCATCGATTTACAAATCAACAAAGGAGAATATGTCGCGTTAATGGGTCCATCAGGTTCCGGAAAATCCACACTAATGAATCTTTTGGGCTGCTTGGATACACCAACCTCAGGAACTTATATCCTGAACGGAAATGACGTCAGTAAAATGCATGATGACGATTTAGCTGAAATCAGAAATAAAGAAATTGGTTTTGTGTTTCAAACCTTTAATCTTTTGCCACGAACCACAGCACTTGACAATGTAGCTTTGCCAATGATTTATGCAGGTTATTCCAAATCGGAAAGAAACGAACGCGCCACAGAAGTGCTAACACAAGTAAATCTTTCCGACAGAATGGATCACCAACCCAACCAACTTTCAGGAGGACAACGCCAGCGTGTGGCTATCGCCAGAGCATTGGTCAACAAACCTTCTATTATTTTGGCCGATGAACCTACAGGAAATCTAGACAGTAAAACTTCAATAGAAATCATGAATCTTTTTAACGATATTCATAAAAACGGAAATACCGTTATCGTCGTCACCCACGAAGAAGATATTGCTAAATATGCTCATAGAGTCATCCGTTTAAAAGACGGTATGATAGAAAGTGATACTCTAAATGTGAATCATTTGTAATTGTAATACTGAGCTAGCTTGTGCTGAGCGAAGACGAAGTGTCGAAGTCAGAAGCGAACGGTTCAGGCTTTATCAGTAATCCTTGTTCCTGCTTTTCGTTACAATCTTTTTTGTTTTGCAAAAGCCCTTCGACTGTGCGCAGAGTGACAAAACAAAAAAGGATTTCCACTGCAATCAGGGCTAATTACCCAGCCATTTGATTTTTTGTTATCTTTGAAATCTAATAACTGAATTGGCAAATTCCTAATTCCTAATTCCTAATTCCTAATTCCTAATTCCTAATTCGAAAATGAAAGTCTATACTAAAACCGGAGATACAGGAACTACAGCATTATTTGGTGGAACCCGTGTTCCAAAAGACCACGCCCGAATTGAAAGCTACGGCACTGTTGATGAATTAAATTCTTATATTGGCTTAATTCGCGATCAGGAAATGAAGCAACATTATAAAGATATTCTAATCGAAATACAAGACAGATTATTCACCGTTGGCGCCATATTGGCAACACCTCCTGAAAAAGAAGTATTGAAAAACGGACAAAAACGACTGCAAAATCTAGGCATTATTGAAAGTGATATCGAGCTTCTTGAAAAAGAAATCGATACAATGGAAGATTCTTTACCACAGATGACCCATTTTGTTTTACCTGGTGGTCATACAACTGTGTCATATTGTCACATTGCACGCTGTGTTTGCCGCAGAGCAGAACGTTTAGCAGTACACTTAAGTCACAATGAACCTGTAGCTGATATTGCTATAAAATATTTAAACCGACTTTCTGACTATCTTTTTGTCTTGGCACGGAAGTTGTCGAAAGACTTGAGTGCGGTTGAAGTACAGTGGATTCCGAGGAAGTAATGATTTAAGATTGTTGATTAACGATTTTAGAATTTTAGAATTAAAATATCTACATAAAAATTGAAATCAAAAATCAAAAATCACTGTTCTTAAATCAAAAATCAACACGTTCTTAAACATATTTAAAAATAAATCAAAAAAAACTTGACTTTTTCAGTAATAAATTTATTTTTGCATTAAATTAAAATCGATAGAAGATGTATTGGACATTAGAATTAGCATCGTATTTAAGTGATGCACCTTGGCCAGCAACCAAAGACGAACTTATAGATTACGCCATCAGAACTGGTGCGCCTCTTGAAGTAGTTGAGAATTTACAATCCATAGAAGACGAAGGTGAAATCTACGAATCTATGGAAGAAATTTGGCCCGATTATCCAACCGACGAAGATTATCTTTGGAACGAGGATGAATATTAAAAAATTAAAAATCACAAAAGAGAAAAGTCCGTTAAGGGCTTTTTTTTTGTTTAAATTTGCATTCCGAAGTTACGGGACTTTAAAACATATAATATCAACCCAATTATGAGTTTCATAAATAGCATTATCAAAGCTTTTGTAGGCGACAAATCTCAAAAAGATGTCAAAGCTACTCAACCTTACATAACCAAAATAAAAGCTTTAGAACCTGTATTAGCATCTCTTTCTCATGATGAGTTACGATCTAAAACAGCAGAATTCAAAGAAAGAATAAAACAAGCGCGTGCCAAACAAGATGCTGAAATTGAGGCCAAAAAACAAGAAGCAGAAAACACCGTTGATATTGATTTAAGAGAAGATATCTACAACACTATCGATGCGTTACAAAAAGAAGCTTATGAAATTTCAGAAAAAGTCTTGCTAGAAATTCTTCCTGAAGCTTTTGCCGTAATCAAAGAAACAGCTAAACGTTTCAAAGAAAATTCAACTATCACTGTTACTACAACAGAAAAAGACCGAGAACTTTCGGCTACAAAACCCTACATAACTTTAGTTGGAGACCATACCAATTGGGCAAACCAATGGAATGCTGCCGGAAAACAAATTACTTGGGACATGGTTCACTACGACGTTCAGTTGATTGGTGGAATCGTTCTTCATGAAGGTAAAATTTCGGAGATGCAAACGGGTGAAGGAAAAACATTGGTAGCAACCCTTCCACTCTACTTAAATGCCTTGACCGGAAATGGTGTTCATTTAGTAACTGTGAATGATTACTTGGCAAAACGGGATAGCACTTGGAAAGCACCATTATTTGAATTCCATGGTTTAACTGTTGATTGTATTGACAATCATTCGCCAAACTCAGATGCGCGCAGAAAAGCATATGAAGCCGATATTACTTACGGTACGAATAATGAATTTGGTTTCGACTACTTACGTGATAATATGGCGCATTCACCGGAAGATTTGGTGCAAAGAAAACACAATTACGCGATTGTTGATGAGGTCGATTCGGTATTGATTGATGATGCTCGTACTCCTTTGATTATCTCCGGTCCAGTACCAGATGGTGATCGTCACGAGTTCAACGAATTGAAACCAAAAATCGAAAACCTTTATAATTTACAACGGCAATTAGCCAATGGATTTTTAACCGAAGCCAAACGATTTTTCAAAGAAGGAAATATGAAAGATGCCGGTTTTCAATTATTGAGAGCCTACAGAGCATTGCCAAAAAATAAAGCTCTCATCAAATTCTTGAGTGAAGAAGGTGTAAAAGCGTTACTTCAAAAAACAGAAAACGAATACATGTCAGACAACAACCGCAAAATGCCCGAAGTTGATGAAGCAATGTATTTTGTAATTGAAGAAAAAAATAATCAGGTGGAATTATCGGATAGCGGAATCAAATTCCTTTCAAAAGATACAAACGATACTTTCTTCGTTTTACCGGATATTGGAACTGAAATTGCCAACATCGAGAAACAAAATCTTGATAAAGACAAAGAAGCAGAAGCGAAGGAAAAATTATTCCAGGATTTCGGAATCAAATCAGAAAGAATTCACACACTTACACAGTTGCTAAAAGCCTACACGCTATTTGAAAAAGATGTAGAATATGTTATCATGGACAATAAAATTTTGATTGTCGATGAGCAAACAGGTCGTATTATGGATGGTCGTCGTTATTCGGACGGTTTGCATCAAGCGATTGAAGCCAAAGAACAAGTTACGATTGAAGCGGCAACCCAAACCTTTGCAACAATTACGTTACAGAATTATTTCCGCATGTACAGCAAATTAGCCGGAATGACAGGAACAGCGGTAACAGAAGCTGGTGAGCTTTGGGAAATCTACAAATTAGATGTAGTTGAAATTCCGACAAATCGTGGAATGTCGCGTGTTGATAAAGAAGACTTGATCTACCGTTCAGTTCGTGAAAAATTCAACGCAGTTATTGAAGATGTAGCCCAATTATCGCAAGCTGGAAGGCCTGTCCTTATTGGAACAACATCGGTTGAGATTTCAGAATTATTAAGCCGAATGCTGAAAATACGTGGCGTAAATCACAACGTGTTGAATGCAAAAATGCACAAACAGGAAGCGCAAATTGTTGAAGAAGCCGGTAAATCAGGAGTCGTAACAATAGCAACCAATATGGCTGGTCGTGGAACCGATATTAAGTTAAGTCAAGAAGTAAAAGCGGCTGGTGGATTAGCAATCATTGGTACGGAACGTCATGATTCGCGTCGTGTTGACCGTCAGTTGCGTGGACGTGCAGGTCGTCAAGGTGATCCGGGAAGCTCACAGTTTTATGTTTCTTTGGAAGATAACCTAATGCGTTTGTTTGGTTCAGACAGAGTAGCGAAAATCATGGACAGAATGGGATTGAAAGAAGGTGAAGTGATCCAACATTCGATGATGACCAAATCTATTGAACGTGCACAGAAAAAAGTGGAAGAAAACAACTTTGGCACACGTAAGCGTTTGCTTGAATATGACGATGTAATGAATGCGCAGCGTGAAGTGGTTTACAAACGTCGTCGTCACGCTTTACACGGGGAACGCCTGAAACTAGACATCGCCAATATGATGTATGACACTTGCGAATTAATAGTGAGTGAAAACAAAGGTAAAAACGATTTCAAAAATTTTGAATTTGAGTTGATTCGTTATTTCTCTATTACTTCTCCGATTTCTGCAACTGAATTTGAGAAATTATCCGAAATGGAAATCACAGGAAAAGTGTATAAAGCTGGTTTGGCATATTATACTGAGAAAACGGAAAGAAGTGCTCGCGAAGCATTGCCTATAATTATGGACGTGTACAAAAAAGAAGGTAATACTTTCGAGCGCATTATCGTTCCCTTCTCGGACGGAATCAAAACGCTGAATGTGGTTACCGATTTGAAAAAAGCATATGATACCAAAGGAGCACAATTAGTAGCTGACTTCGAAAAAAATATCACACTAGCGATTGTCGACGAAGCCTGGAAGAAGCATTTACGAAAAATGGACGAGCTGAAACAATCAGTTCAATTGGCTGTTCATGAGCAAAAAGATCCATTGCTCATCTATAAATTAGAAGCATTTAATTTATTTAGAACAATGCTTGACGGTGTAAATAAAGAAGTGATTTCGTTCTTGTTCAAAGGTGATTTGCCTCAACAAAACAACACTATTCAGGAAGCGCGTCAAGTACGTGAAAAACAAAATTACACCGAAACCAAAGACGAAATTCAAAGTAGTGAAAGTGCTAACCGTGAAGCAAGTCAAACGCAACAACGACCACAAGTTACAGAAACGATAGTTCGTGAAACTCCAAAAATCAACCGCAATGACACTGTTACTATTAAACATGTGATGAGCGGTAAAACCGAAAGTATGAAATTCAAAAAAGCAGAAAGCTTGATTGCATCAGGCGAATGGGTTTTGGTTCATGATTAAATTGAGAGGATTTTTTTATTTCTTTTTGAACTCCATTTTGTCTTTGTTGTAAACAAAAGTAGTTTGTTGGGTTTTATTTTTTTGGGTTACAGAACCATCACGATTTAATAAGAATTCAAATCCTTCTCTTCTCATTTTTTCCTGGGTTTCGGTAGCTGCAGTTCCGCCTATAGATACTATTTCAGTAATATGATTTGTTAGCTGGTAATTGGAATAGACTTGTTTCTTAGATGCAATTTCATAAATTACAGAATAGATTGTAGTCTTATCTTCCGTTTTTTTTGTTGATTTAGTAGTACTTAGTTCTGTCCATGTAAGTAAGTATAATTTAATTCCACTTGCCATAAATGAAGTCAATTTACAATCTTTCGGTGTAAATGCAGCCTCAACATCTTTTACAATAAGCGCATCATTGGATTTTCCTTTTTCACTAATGGCTACTTGAAACTTTCCAGCTTTTACCTCAACTTGCAAATTGTCAATTTTGGGCAGTACTGAAGTGGTTGTTGTTGATTTTGTCATTGCTTTTTTTTGGCCAAAACCATTAAAAGTCAAAAAAACAATACACAGAAATAAAAATATTTTTTTCATTGCAAAAAATTATAGGTTAAAAATAGATAACGAATGTACAAAAAAAATTATTCGATAAATAATTTAAAAAAAAGACCGCCGAGTAAAAAACTAGGCGGTCTTGATTTATAAAATATGAAAGTTTAGTCTTTTTGAGATTTTACTGCCAATGAGTAAATAACTAGACCAAAACCAATTTTGTTTATTGCATCTGCGATGTTGTAAGCAACATCTACATTTCCTTTACCTAACATGCTTGTATACCATCCTTCAGTACCTAACATGTAACCTAATGGATAAATAGCCCATCCAACTAATACAAACCAACATAAAATTTTGTGAGCTTCTAAGACATTGCCACCAGCTGCTTTAGCTAATTTTGATGCTTCACCTAACCAAATTTCATAAACGATTGCGAAGTAGGCTAGACCAGAAATTAATCCCCAAATTTGAGCACTTTCTGGATAAACAGCTTCTCCAAAGTAACCAGTAACTAACATAATTACTGAATAAAAAATCATTTTAGTTAATAAACTTTTCTTTGCACCAGCAATTTTAAGTATTAAATAAAACTCAAGACACATTAATGGAACGGTAAGGATCCAGTCAACATATCTAAAAAATGTTGGAGATTCTTCGAACGAAGCCCAATAATCTCTCATGTAAAAATAATGTACTGCTGCAATAAAAGTTATCAAACCTGAAACTAATACAGAAGTACGCCACTTTTTATCAAATTGATTTAATGATAAAAAGAAAAAAGCTGATGCAGCCATCATAGCCATGCATCCAACAAAAAAAGTAAAACCTACATAGTCCGTAGGTGACATTTTAGCAATTAATGCTGAAGATAAAATAGTGTTTAACATAATATAAATTGGTTTAGATTAATTTGTTGACTCAAAAATATAAAAGATTAAACAATAAAAAAATATTTTTCTTTATTTTTTTGTTTATTTTTAGTGAAAATTAAATTATGTATGTCTAAAATTGCTGAAATTTCAATATTTCTTAGCTTTCTGGGATTATGGTTAACTTCATTCTTGAAAAATGAAACCCAAGTTTTTGTAGGTTTTATACTAATATTATCATTTGGAATATCTCATGGAGCTAATGATTTACTGATTATAAAAAAAATTAGAAACGAAAATTCCACGTCATATTGGAAAATGCTATCAATTTATATTGGAACTATTCTAATAGCTATTTTACTTTTTAGTTTTATTTCCTGGTTGGTTTTATTACTTTTTATCATTGCAAGTGGTTATCACTTTGGAGAGCAACATTGGGAGAAAAAAATTTTTACGAAACAAAAAATTTTTCACTTACTTTTTCAAACAAATTATGGTTTATTAATTTTACTACTGCTACTTCACTTTCATGATGAAGAGGTTTTAAAAATAATTTATGGAATTACAGATATTCTGATTAGTAAAGATTTGTTGACTATTTCATTTGTAACAAGCTGTTTTTTGCAGATTGTCTTTTTCTGTTATGCTAGTTATCAATCAAGAATGTTTCAAAGAAATCTTATTAAAGAGCTATTTTACCTTATAATGTTTGTGATTATTTTTAAAGTCGGAAGTTTAATTTGGGGATTTACAGTCTATTTTATTTTTTGGCACAGTATACCCTCACTATGTGATCAAATTAAATTTTTATATGGCGATATTTCGTTTAAGAATTTTAAACTTTTTTGCCAATCTGCATTACCTTATTGGATAATTTCGATGTTTGGAGTTGTTATATCATACATATACCTCAGAGAGTATAAAATATTTGACTCCATATTTTTTACATTTTTAGCGGCTATAACTTTTCCTCATGTTATTGTTATTGAAAGAATGTATAATAAGTTAAATAAAAAAACCGAGTAATTGCTTACCCGGTTTCAAAAATTTAATATCTAATTAAAATTATTCTTTTACTTCTTCAAATTCTACATCTTGTGTATTATCGCCTTGAGCGTCAGCTTGCGGTTGAGCGTCTTGCGCCTGACCAGCTTCTCCTTGAGCATACATTGCTTCAGTAGCTGTTTTCCAAGCTGCATTTACATTGTCAAGACCTTTTTGAATCGCTTCTAAATCTTGATTTTGGTGCGCCAATCTCAATTCTGTTAATGCTAATTCGATAGTTACTTTATGATCGTCAGAAATTTTATCTCCCAATTCTTTCAATTGACTTTCTGTTTGGAAAATCATGCTGTCAGCTTCGTTTAATTTTTCTGCTCTTTCTCTTGCAATTCTGTCTGAATCAGCATTCATCTCTGCATCTTTCTTCATTCTTTCAATTTCTTCAGCGGTCAAGCCAGATGAAGCTTCGATACGGATGTCATGCGATTTTCCAGTTCCTTTATCAGTAGCCGAAACTTTGATGATACCATTAGCATCAATATCAAAAGTAACTTCAATTTGAGGAACTCCTCTTGGTGCTGGTGGAATTCCGTCTAAGTGGAAACGACCGATAGTTTTGTTATCCGCAGCCATAGTTCTTTCTCCTTGCAATACATGGATTTCAACACTTGGTTGGTTATCTGCTGCAGTAGAGAATACTTGTGATTTTTTGGTTGGAATTGTTGTGTTAGACTCGATTAATTTAGTCATCACATTCCCCATAGTTTCGATACCTAATGATAAAGGTGTAACGTCTAATAACAATACATCTTTTACATCACCCGATAAAACGCCACCTTGAATAGCAGCTCCAATAGCTACAACTTCATCAGGGTTTACTCCTTTAGAAGCTTTTTTACCAAAGAACTTTTCAACTTCATCAGCAATTCTTGGCATTCTAGTAGAACCACCAACCAAAATTACTTCGTCAATATCTGATGTAGATAAACCTGCGTCTTTCAAAGCTTTAGCAACCGGTTCCATTGAACGCTTTACTAATTTATCAGACAATTGCTCGAATTTAGCTCTGGTTAATTTTTTTACTAAGTGTTTTGGTCCTGAAGCTGTAGCTGTAACGTAAGGCAAATTGATTTCTGTTTCAGCAGAAGATGACAATTCGATTTTGGCTTTTTCAGCAGCTTCTTTAATTCTTTGTAATGACATTGGATCTAAACGCAAATCTATACCTTCTTCCGATTTGAATTCATCCGCTAACCAATCGATAATCGTTTGGTCAAAGTCATCTCCACCTAAGTGCGTATCACCATTTGTTGATAATACTTCAAAAACTCCGTCTCCTAATTCAAGGATAGAAATATCAAAAGTACCACCACCTAAATCGTATACTGCAATTTTTTGATCAACACCTTTTTTGTCTAATCCATAAGCTAATGCCGCAGCAGTTGGCTCATTTATTATTCTCATAACTTTTAAACCAGCAATTTCACCAGCTTCTTTTGTTGCCTGACGTTGCGCATCATTAAAGTATGCCGGAACAGTTATAACTGCTTCTGTGACGGTTTGACCTAAATAGTCTTCCGCAGTTTTTTTCATTTTTTGAAGCGTCATAGCTGACAATTCTTGCGGTGTGTATAAACGACCATCAATGTCAACACGTGGTGTATTGTTGTCCCCTTTTACCACACTGTATGGCACTTTTTTAGCTTCGCCAGTAGTTTCAGCAAAAGTATGTCCCATAAAACGTTTGATAGAACCAACCGTTTTTGTTGGGTTGGTTACCGCTTGTCTTTTGGCAGGGTCACCAACTTTTATTTCGCCACCTTCAACAAAAGCGATGATGGATGGTGTTGTTCTTTTTCCTTCTGAATTAGGAATTACTACTGCTTCTTGTCCTTCCATTACAGAAACGCAAGAGTTGGTTGTTCCTAAGTCAATTCCGATTATTTTTCCCATTTTTTTTTATTTTATGTTCTTGTTTGTGTGTTTAGTTTTCAAAACTTTCTTCCCAAAAGTCAACTTCTATGCCAAGTAGCAAATGAGAATAAATTGGCAGTTTATTAAAATAATATATGACAAGATGACATTTATAGAATAAAACAAGAACCTAGAACCGCGAAGTTGTATCGTTTCTGATTTAGGAGCTATTTCCCGCTATTCGTTACAATCTTTTTTAGGATTACATTTCCAAACACTACAACACTCATAAACCTAAAAAAGGATTTCCACTACTATCTGGGCTACTAATTGGTTTAAATAATACCATTTTATAACAATTTGAGACTTTTAAAAATAGTAGTTACAACAAAATAAAAAATGTAGTTTTGTTGTAAATAAATTTCATGAAACCAACCATAACAATAATAGGAGCCGGAATTTCAGGTCTTACTGCTGCCGTTTATCTTCAAAGAAAAGGCTTTAAAATTCAAATTTTAGAAGCCTCTGATCATGCCGGAGGTCGCATCAAAACGGATTTAGTAGACGGATTCAGATTAGACAAAGGGTTTCAGGTTTTGTTAACCGAATATCCAGAAACGAAAGCGCTGTTGGACTACGAAAAACTTAATTTAAAACGATTTTTACCAGGTGCAACCGTTTTGTATGAAAACGGACAATTCGAAATTGCCGATCCATTTAGAAGACCTTCCGCCTTATTTTCGACAGTATTTGCTCCCGTTGGAACACTAAAGGATAAGATAAATACATTTTTCTTGAAAAATAAATTAATCAAAATTTCTGTTCCAAGTATTTTCAATCAAATAGAAACCGAGACGATTTTACAACTCAAAAAATACGGGTTCAGCGCGAAAATGATTGACCGTTTCTACAAACCTTTCTTTTCTGGGATATTCTTGGAAAATGATTTAAAAACGTCAAGCAATATGTTTGATTTTGTTATGAAAATGTTTTCTGAAGGCGATGCTGCGATACCAGAATTAGGAATGGAAGAGATTCCGAAACAATTGGTCGCAATGCTTCCAAAAGATTCCATTCAGTACAATATGAAAGTTAATGCGATAGAAAACAACAAAATCATTTGCGAAAACGGAAAACTTGTTGAAACGGACATAATCATCATTGCGACAGAGGCAATTGGTTTAGCAAGTAATTATATTTCAAAAAGCAAACAAAATTTCCATCAAGTAACCAACGTTTATTTTGAAGCCAAAATTGCTCCAACCCAAAAAGCAGTTGTAGTTTTAAATGCTGCAGCAAACAAGAAATGGGTTAGTAACTTGACCGTATTGACCAATGTTTCTAAAAAATATTCTTCAGACGAACGAGTGCTAATTTCAGTTTCACTAAATGGAAATCCAACTGTAGACGACGAAACACTAGCTAAAAACATGCAGTTAGAACTGAAAAATTGGTATGGCAATCAGGTTAATGATTGGAAAATAATAAAAGTTTATCGTATCAATTATGCTTTGCCGAATCAAAAAAAGGTTAGAAACGAAGTATTGAACAGCGAATTAGAATTAGATAAAAATGTATTTATTTGTGGTGATCATCTAATGAATGGTTCGATAAATGCAGCCATGAAATCAGGACGGTTGGTCGCTGAATTAATTGCTAGCCTGAACTAAGGAAGTTACAAATAGTTACTTACCATTTAAATTTAGCAATATAACTGCAGTTGATTCTTTTTGAAATTCTGTTGCAATTTATAGCTTGTCATTGCGATAACTGCAAAAAATCCCAACCTTTCAGTCGGGATTTGCTATGTTAGTCATTCATCGAAATGAGGAATTCCTCGTTGTTTCGGGTTTTCTTAATCTTATCGTTAATAGTGTCCATAGCTTCTACCGGATTCATATCGGCAAGGAATTTACGCAGTATCCACATACGTTTCAATGTGTTTGGATCTAATAATAAATCGTCGCGACGTGTACTTGATGATGTCAAATCAATAGCAGGGAAAATTCTTCGGTTGGCAATTTTTCTGTCCAATTGTAATTCCATGTTACCGGTTCCTTTAAATTC
>CALQCV020000011.1 GCA_943329165.2 Candidatus Nitrotoga sp. CP45
GAGAAGAATACCAAGACAGCGAAGGAGAGACACTACGTGATGATGAAAACTTCTCGTTTGTTGGGGCGTGGGAATACAAAGGAAACGACATTAGTCAATCGGAACTTCACAAAGAAGAATTAAAATACGAGTTTATCAAAATAGCCGCAAGAAATTACAAATAAGAAGTTATGAGCGCAGCAAAAAACATCAATATAAACCTTAAAATTTGGCGTCAGAAAGATGCTAAATCTAAAGGAAGCATGGAAACTTATAAATTAGATAATGTTTCGACTGCAAGTTCGTTTTTGGAAATGTTAGACCAATTGAACGAGCAATTAATCAACGATAAAAAATCTCCAGTTGCTTTCGACCATGATTGTCGAGAAGGAATTTGTGGGATGTGTTCGTTATACATTAATGGTAGAGCACATGGTCCAGAAACTGGAACAACAACCTGCCAATTGCACATGCGTAAGTTTAAAGATGGTGACACTATTTATATCGAGCCATGGAGAAGTAAAGCTTTTCCAGTAGTGAAAGATTTAGTTGTTGATCGTTCTGCTTTCGATAGAATTCAACAAGCCGGAGGTTTCGTTTCTGTAAATACTTCGGGCAGAACTATTGATGCTAATGCAACTCCAGTTCCGAAACACGATGCCGACAGGGCTTTTGAAGCTGCTGCATGTATTGGTTGTGGCGCTTGTGTGGCAACATGTAAAAATGGTTCAGCTATGTTATTTGTTGGTGCCAAAGTTTCACAATATGCTTTATTACCACAAGGAAAAGTAGAAGCTACAGAACGTGTTTTAAATATGGTGCGCCAAATGGATGAAGAAGGCTTTGGAAACTGTACCAATACAGGAGCTTGCGAAGTAGAATGTCCAAAAGGGATTTCTTTAGAAAATATTGCTCGAATGAATAGAGAGTATTTAAAAGCAAGTAAGAAATAAATTTCACTTATTAAAAAATACAAGACGCACTCAATTTGGGTGCTTTTTTTATTTAAAAAAAAATTCTTTCCTTTAAGGTAACAGAATTAATTATAAAAAGCGTCTAACGAATAAATCCTCAGGTATAAATTGATAGAACGTTTAAAATCTAACGATAAAAAAGCATTTGAAGAATTGGTCGCATTACACAAAAATAGTGTTATCAATACTTGTTATCGTTTTTTATTAGATAAAGAAGACGCTGAAGATATTTCTCAAGAAGTTTTTATAGAAATCTATCAGTCTATCCATTCTTTTCGCGCTGATGCCAAAATATCTACTTGGATTTATAGAATTACTGTTACTAAATGCCTAGATGAAATTAAAAAACGCAATCGAAAGAAGAGAATCTCTTCAATTGGTAAATTACTCCGTATTGACGAAATTGTTAATTGGATTTCTGGAGGTGATCAGCCGGATGAAAAGATGAAAGAAAATGAGCAATTAAATGAAATACAAATGGTTCTAAATACTTTGCCCGAAAATCAACGTGTAGCTTTTACTTTAAGCAAAATAGATGGGTTTACTAATCAGGAAATAGCTGAAATTATGGGCACTACAATTATTGCAGTTGAAAGTTTAATCTACAGAGCCAAAAAGAGAGTTGCTTCTGATCTTATATCAATATTAAAAAATAAATAATACTGCCAGAAATAAAAACAGTAATCGTCTAACTAAACAATTGGAAAAGCTATGGATAATTTTAATTTAGATTTTTTAGTAGAACAAAAACTCCAAGAATATGATAACTTGAAAGAGTTAAATATTTCCAATGATTGGGAAACCAATTTGAATTTAAAATTAAAACGAGGAAAGCCTGCATCAACTGTACCTCTTCAATACAGTTTAATTCTTGTTATATTGATAGCAATTAATATTAGTTTTATTATGTTTTCAATCATACAGAAACAAGAAAATGATTCAAGAAGAACTCAAGATTTAAAAGTAGTAAATAATGAAATATTGATTTCACAAAATAATTAAACATGGATATTTTTAGTCAAAAAAAGTTTTTAACTCGTATCATACTTTTTTTAGTGATGTTGAATTTAATATCAGTTAGTTTCTTCATATGGAAAAGTATTTATAATGAGCCTCTTTTATTTCCCAAAAATGAAGATTATAAAAATGTTTCTAGAATTCTAAAAAAAGAATTAAACCTTAGTGAAAAACAAGACTCTAAGCTAATTGAATTAAGAGAAAGTTATTATTTGAAAGAAATTGATTTAAAAAAAACTATCAAGGACTACAAAGATGAAATGAATGAAAAAATGTTCAATAAAAATACAGATGAAATAAAAATAAAACTTCTTGCTAAACAAATAGCTGATGCTGAATATCAAATGGAGTTATTGCGTTTTGAACAAGCCAAAGAACTGAAATTAATTTGTAATGCTGAACAACAAGAAAAATTTGAAAAATTAGTGAAAGAAATCAGAGATTATTTCAGACCTGACAATCAACCAACCAGACAATAAATATGAAAAAAAGATTATATTTTTTATTATTGATTTCATCATTTGGTTTAGCTCAAACGAAATCTATAATTTTAGGAAGACCAACGGCAACATCAGTAACTGCTAGTATATTATTTGATCAAAATGTTCAATATTTTCTTGAATACGGAACGCTTTCAGGAAGTTACCCTAATGTAACAACGGTTTATAATAATGCTTTAAATGTTCCGGACGAAATTGATTTAATCAATCTTTCCCCAAATTCACAATATTATTACAGAATGCAATTCAAGTTGGTTGGAGCAACTAGTTATTCAGTTACCCAGGAATATAAATTTCATACTCAAAGAGCGCCAGGTGAAAACTTCACTTTTACTGTGGAATCAGACGAGCATTTATATGACATAAAAGGAAATCGAAGCATGTATCAAGTTACTTTAGCCAATGAGGCCGCAGACAATCCTGATTTTATGCTTTCTTTAGGCGATATTTTTGGTGACGATCATACACCATTAACAACAACAAGTTCCGATATGGATGCTTTACATAAAGATTACAGACAGTATTTAGGTCAAATTTGTCATTCGATTCCTTTTTATGTTTGCTTAGGTAATCATGAAGGCGAAAATGATTATTTTCTTAACACTACTGGAATATATACTACTGTAGCAAATCCTTTGCCTGCCGCGCCAAATGGTATTGGAGTATGGGGAACTTTATGGAGAAAATATTATTATCCTAATCCATTTCCTAATAGTTTTTATAGTGGAAATACAACTGTTGAAAATTATGGTATAGGTACTCCTGAGAATTATTATGCATGGACTTGGGGTGATGCTTTATTTGTAGTTTTAGATGTTTACAGAACAGAAATTGCGCCAGGATCAACCCCTGCAGATCCAGGTAAACCTAATAATTGGGATTGGACTTTGGGAAGAACGCAATATGATTGGATGAGAAGTGTATTAGAAAACAGTACAGCAAATCATAAATTTGTGTTTGCCCATCATTCAAGAGGACAAGGAAGAGGTGGTGTAGTATGGGCACCCGGATATGAATGGGGAGGAATGCAAAACAACCAGTACAAATTTGACCAATACCGCCCAGGATGGGGTAAACCCATTCAAAAAGTATTTGAAGATACTGGTGTAGATGTATTCTTTCAAGGTCACGACCATTTGTTTGCTAAAGAGCAACTCAACGGAGTAGTTTATCAGGAAGTTCCAATGCCTAGTGATATTACATATGCCATTGGATATACTGCAAATGCAACAGCCTACACCGATCCTGCAGTCGACCCTACTTGTTCTAGGTTAGATGGTACAGGACACATCAGAGTTAATGTCACTCCAAATTGTGTCACTGTAGATTATGTAAAAGCATATATACCAGGAACTAATGGTTCAGCAGGACATAATAATGGTGAAATAGGCTATTCGTATACTCTTGGGACTTGTACTTTGGATACAAATCAAACTCAAACTCAAAATGACTTTCTTGCTTATCCAAATCCAGCTAACAACAATTTATATTTAAGTTTTAAAGATAGTTCAACAGAACCTTCAGGAGTAATAAGAAATGCCTTAGGCCAAATTGTTTTAAAAGTAAATGCAACTGTAATTGATACTTCTTCTCTAGCCAATGGCTTTTATTTTTTGGAGATAGATGGGGTTACAAAATCCAAAAAAATAATTATTAAACATTAATATCTATATCATAAAAATGAAAAAAATTGTCAATTGTTTATTTTTTATTTTAAGTATAAATAGTTTTTCTCAAAACATTACACAAACAGAAATTGTTGGAAGACCCACCAACAATAGTATTACAATTCAAGCTTTTTTTGATGCTGATGTTGAGGTTTCAATACAATATGGAACAATCACGGGTAATTATCCCTACAATACCCCATGGCAAAATTTTATGGCAAACGAACCAGCCGAAGTAGTGGTATCTGGGCTTTTAGCAGATACAAAATATTATTATAAATTGAACTATAGAACTCCAGGTTCAATACAATCTACCGCAAGACCCGAACATTCATTTCACACTCAAAGACCTGCAGGAAGTACTTTTACATTTGTAGTTCAAGCTGATCCGCACATGGATGAGCAAAGTTCAATTCCTGTTTATGACAGATGTTTGCAAAATCAATTGGAAGACAACCCAGATTTTATGATTGATTTAGGCGATTTCTTAATGACCGATAAATTAAAAAGAACTAGTGTTACGCCAAACATTATTCCACACGATACCATTCCTTACAGATGTAAATTATTGCGTTCTAAATATGAAAGCATTTGCCACACGGTACCTTTGTTTATTGCATTAGGAAATCACGAAGGAGAGTCCGGTTGGAACTTAAATAATACAGCGGAAAATATTGCAGTTTGGGATACCAACGAGCGTAAAAAATATTTTTTGAATCCAGCTCCAGACAGTTTTTATTCTGGAGATGCTACAAGTTATAATTTCGTTGGACAACGAGAAAGTTATTATTCTTGGACTTGGGGCGATGCCTTATTTATAGTAATTGACCCGTATTGGTTTACCTCTCCAAAACCAACAGCAACAACAGGTTGGCGCTGGACACTGGGAGCAGCACAGTACAATTGGTTAAAAGCAACATTAGAAAATAGTACAGCCAAATTTAAATTTGTTTTTTCCCACCAAATTGTTGGCGGAGATCCAAATGGTCGTGGTGGAGTGGAATTTGCTAATTTATATGAATGGGGTGGAAATAATTTAGACGGAACACCTGGGTTTGCTACTAATCGTCCTACATGGTATAAACCAATTAAAGATCTTTTAACTGAAAATAGAGTAACCACTTTCTTTCACGGACACGATCATTTTTTTGGAAAACAAGAAAAAGACTGTTTGGTTTATCAAGAAACTCCACAGCCAAGTCATCCCAATTATACAAGTGCAAATTACGCTACAACATATGGTTATTTAGAAGGAACAATTCTACCTAATTCAGGACATATTCGTGTAACGGTTGGTCCAAATGGAGTTCAAACAGAATATGTGCGAACTTATTTACCTGCATCAGAAAACGCTACACGCCACAATAAAGATGTATCTTCAAGTTATTTTATAGGCGCTTCCAATTGCTATAATTTAAGTACCAATCCTTCAATGATATGGAATGCAAATTATAACGATGAAATTGTTTATCCCAATCCATTTTGTAGAGAAACAACTATTGAATTTTCATTAAACGAAACCGAAAAAGTTTCAATTTCAGTTTATAATGAGTTAGGGCAATTGATAAAAACGCTAGTAATGGAAAATTCTGTTAATCCAGGTAAATTTAAAGTAGTATGGGATGGTACTGATAATTCAGGTAGTGAAGCTGCAAACGGAATTTATTTATATTCTATTTCAAATCAAAATAAAGTTATAAAATCTGGAAAAATTATTTTAAAACGTTAATTTTTAATCTACTTTGCGAGAATATTCGATATATTTTGTCTAAAAGTAAAACAGCACAATCATGAATAAAATATTCCTACTACTAATTTGCTTACTAAGCAACTTTGTTTTTTCACACACTATCAATTATGATACTATTGTTCTAAGGCATTGGTCAATTCAAAAAGAACATAAATTTATAGACGGCACATTTATGATGTTTAAAAATGATACTGTTTTTATTGAAAAAGCAAATAATACCATTTCGAAAGTTGCCTTCTTAGATTTGTCAAAGAACGATCAAGAATTTGTAATTAAAAAAAACAGTTGGGTTAAAAATTTAAATACAATAGCACTAGAAAAACAAGAAGTTGGCAAAAGTATTTTTAATTATAAATTTTGGATAATTGTATCTTTACTAATTGCTTTTGGATATTATATTTACACTTTTTCAAATAGGAAAAAATCAAAATTTTTATACCCAGTTTTGTTCTTTGGAATAGTTATGTCATTGTATAGTTTTACTAAAAAAGCACTTATAACCACCGACCCACTATTTGTAAAATCTGCTTTTTTACCTTTTGCTTCAACGGTTAGCACTTCTTGGGACAATACTTATTTCTATGTAAATTCAAAAGGTATTCCAAATCATACGATGATGGTTGGGATCTCTAATCATGGATGGCAACAACAAGTGCCAATTCCTCAATGTTATATTAGCTCATATATAAATCAAGCGGGACAACAAAATGCTTGGAGTATTCCTCTAAATCCTGTGATTGCAGCAACACCTGTACCTGTAAATTCTTCTCATTTTACAATTGGTGCAATAGCAATTGCAGCTAATGGCGTTGCAATTTTTAATCTAACAACTACATCTGGGCAAAATTCATATACTACTGGGCAATTAGATAATTATGGAGGTCATTGTGGAAAAGGCGATGATTATCATTATCATACCGCTCCCTTACATTTAATTACATCTGGTCAAACTACATCAAATGTACCTCTTGCTTTCGCTTTAGATGGATTTGCAATTTATGGTAGTGTTGAGCCAAATGGTGATGCTTTAGCTGCATTAGATGCTAATCATGGTCACTATTCCAATGGTGTTTATCATTACCACGGAACCGCTAATGCTGATGGAAGTAATCCACAGATGATAACAAATATGGTTGGTCAAGTTACTGAAGATGCTAGTTTACAAATTGTTCCTCAAGCTATGGCAAAATCAATTAGAGGTGGAAACTTAACGTCGCTTTCAGGCGCTTTAATTACATCATGTGTGCCAAATGGAACAAATAATGGTTATAATTTATCCTATAATTTAAATGGCACAAGCGGATATGCAACAAATTACAGTTGGAACGGATCGGTATATACTTTCAATTATGTGACTCCAACTGGCACAACAATTACTCCTTATAACAACGGTTTTGCACAATGTACTGTCCCAAATTTAGGTTTTGACGAAATCATATTTTTAGAAAATGCATTTACTATTTTTCCAAATCCAACCAGCGAAGTATTAAACATTAAAATAAGAAAAGACATTAATGAAAATGATATTCAAGGGGTTTTAATTTATGATTTAAAAGGAAGTTTAGTTTCAAAAACAGCCAATTTCAAATCTAATATTGATATAAAAAATCTTTCAAAAGGATCTTACATCGTTAAAATTGAATTTTTAAATTACCAAATATCTAAAAAAATAATTGTGGAATAATACTTCTATTTTCATTCGTATGTTAAAGCTCACTAGTTTTTTATTATTATTTCCAATTTTTTCAAGTGCTCAATACCTTGGGACAGCTTCAGTCACTCAAGGATTAGCAACAACAACTGTATCCAATTTATATACTTGTTCTGGAGGAAGAATTGCTGCTTTAGGAACTATAACTGCAACTAATAATTCGGTTTGGACAGTTCCGGCAGTTACTAATTATACAAATGCTAATTTTCCATTTGCCTCTGATTTACATAACACTTGTAATGGCCATAATTATGCTAATGATGCAGCAGCATTAGCAGCATTAAATGGTTCAGACATTGTTACTGTTGATACTAATGGAGAAATAATAACAGCTTATATTTTTGCCGATAATTATTTTGAATTATACATTAATGGTGTTTCGGTTGGCAAAGACAATGTCCCCTTTACACAATTCAATTCAAATATTGTCAGATTTAAAGTAAATCGCCCTTTTACAATTGCAATGCTATTAGTAGATTGGGAAGAACGATTAGGTGTCGGAGGAGAAACCAATGGAGGATTTACTTACCATTGTGGAGATGGCGGGATGGTAGCTGTTTTTAAAGACTCAAACAATTCAATAATTGCTAAAACAGGTTCCGATTGGAAAGCACAAACATTTTATACATCTCCCATTATGGACTTAACTTGTCCAACTGAAAATGGTTCATTACGCTTATCTGGAAATTGTAGTACTGCTGACAGCAATTCGGGTAATAATTATTATGGCTTACATTGGGCACGACCTGCAAATTGGACTCTAGCCACATTTGATGATAGTACTTGGCCTGCCGCCAGTCTCTATGCGAATGCTGCAATAGGCGTTGACAACAAACCTGCTTATACCAATTTCACCAATATTTTTGATAATCCAACAAATGTCGCACAGTTTGTTTGGAGTACTAATGTTATTTTGGATAATGAGGTTATCGTGAGAAAAACAGTTCTTTCAAATTTATCTGTGAATCATAATGATTCGAAAATCAAACATATCAATATATATCCAAATCCTACAAAAAGTGAATTTCATTTAGAGGTTGATCCATCGATAAAAAATGAAATTCAATCTGTAAAAATTTATAATCTATTGGGTGAATTAGTATTCAGTACCCATCAGTATTTGGAAATAATTTCAACCTCAAATCTTTCCTCTGGAATGTATATCATAAAAGTTAATCTTCCAGAATTTGAAATTTCGAAAAAATTAATAATCGAATAAAATGAAAAAATTAATTTTTCTGTTACTGACTACTTTTTCTTTTGCTCAAAGTGTCACCAAAACTATAAACCTACTTCCAGATACAGGACAAAATAGCAGTTATACCGTAACTGTTGGAGAAGATAATGATTATAACATTAATGTTCCATCTTATACCGATAATGGAAACGGAACTATAACAGACAATGTAACAGGGTTGATGTGGCAAAAAGTGGATGGTGGTGAAATGACCTTTGAAAATGCTATTTCATATTGCGACAATTTAGTTTTTGCTGGCTACTCGGATTGGAGATTGCCAACGCCACTAGAGTCGTTTAGCATAATGAATCTTCAAAATACAAACCCAGCATTAAATACCACCTATTTCAGTTCGCCAACTACTCCAGGTGCCGATTATTGGTGGACAAGCACAGTACAGTTTGGCGATGCTACTAAAGTTTGGTGTACCAATGCCGGTGGTGGAATAGGCAATAAACCAAAAGCAGAAACAGTAAGCGCCGGTGGTACTTTAAAATACAATGCAAGAGCCGTGCGAACGGTTACGACTCCAACTACTGTTACAAATCATTTTACTGATAATGGTGACGGTACAATTACCGATAATTTGACTCAGTTAGTATGGCAAAAAATCCCGAATGCTAATCTAGTAACTTGGGAAGAAGCCATAACTTATGCTGAAGGTCTTACTCTTGCAAATGCTTTAGATTGGAGATTGCCAAATATTAAAGAATTACAGTCAATTACTAATGAATTGACCACAAATCCTTCTGTTTTTACGTCTTATTTTTCAAATTTAGGAGTTCATAATTATTGGTCTTCCACCACTTTAAAACCTAATATACAAAATCCATCTAGTGCATGGTATTGGAGCACTCAATATGGCATTACAGCCTATGGTAGTAAAACGAGTGCTAATTATGTATTATGTGTTCGTGGAATTCCACAGTTGGGTATTTCGCAATTTGAAAATAAAAATGTCTTGAAAGTTTTTCCTAATCCTTTTTCAGCCAAAATTTCTTTTGAAAATAAAACCGGTAATGAGTATTATGAATTGTATGACATTCAAGGAAAACTATTTTTTTCAGGTAAAAACATTGATAAACAAGATTTTTCCAATTTAACAAAAGGTACTTATTTTTTGAAAGTGATAGACCACACTATTTCAAATTTCAAACTAATCAAGGAATAATTGTTGGAAACTCTTATCCTTTATCTAAAACTAGGATATACCCATGTTATTCCGCTGGGTTTTGATCACATTCTTTTTATCCTTACACTCTTTTTTCTTAACTCCAAATTAAAAACTGTAGTCCTCCAATGTTCTGTTTTTACCTTGGCGCACAGTCTTACTTTGGGTTTAGTAGCTTTCGGATTATTTATGCCCAATGTTAAAATAATAGAAGTTTTAATTGCCTTATCTATACTTTTTACAGCGGTGGAAAACATCGTAACCAATACTATAAATCCTTTTCGTTTACTGATTGTTTTTGCTTTTGGATTAGTTCATGGTATGGGCTTTGCCAATGCGCTACTGGAAACTGGATTGCCAAAAGAACAGTTTATATCGTCTCTGCTGTCCTTTAATTTTGGTGTAGAACTTGGACAATTAGTCGTAATTGTTTCAGCTTATTTTTTAGTTAGTAAATGGTTTAGCAATAAAGTTTGGTATAAAGAACGAATTATTTATCCAATTTCAGTAATTATTGGCTGCGTAGCGTTTTATTGGACCATAGAAAGGGTATTATCAATCTAATCCATTGACGATTCTAAGAATATAAAAAGGCCATCGAATTATTTCTTGGTTTATATAAAAGAAACGGAGAATATTATTAGAAATTTCGGCTTACCTTTACTAAAGTCTATCAAAGCAAGGTATGTGAAAATAATTGATAAAAACTTTGGTAAACTCCCCGAATGGCATCAAGGTTTCGGAGGCGACGCTTTTATTTTTATAGATGAAATAAATATTAAGTAGCCAGGCACAAGCCACTAGCCAAAAGCACAAGAATTTAGAATAACTTTACTAATCACTATTGGCAATTGCCAAATGCCTGAATAAAATGAAAGTAGCACTTATTCAAACATCACTAATCTGGGAAAATCCAATCGAAAACAGAAGTCATTTGGCACAAAAAATAACAGGCTTTATGGAAGAAGTCGACTTAATTGTGCTTCCCGAAATGTTTTCTTCCGGATTTACGATGAATCCAAAAGCTGTTGCTGAAACTCTGCAAGGTGAAACAGTTTTATGGCTTCAACATTTGGCGAAAGCAAAAAATTGTGCAATTACAGGAAGTTTGGTCATTGAAGAAAATGGGAATTATTACAACCGTTTGGTTTTTGTTTTTCCGAATGGCGATATCAAAACCTATGATAAAAGACATTTATTTACACTTGCAGGTGAACACCAATTCTATTCTGCTGGCGAAGATAAATTGATTATAAATTACAAAGGGTTTAAGATTTGTCCATTGGTTTGTTATGACTTACGATTTCCGGTTTTTTCTCGGAATGTAGAGCATTATGATGTGTTGCTTTATGTCGCCAATTGGCCAAAACCACGTGTTAATGCTTGGGATATTTTACTTAGAGCACGAGCGGTGGAAAATATGTGTTACACGATTGGCGTGAACAGAATTGGAACCGATAATAATAATCACAAGTATATAGGGCATTCTCAAGTTGTTGATTTTCTGGGAGAATATGTTTTAGAGCCTCAGGAAGCGGATGCTGTTTTTATTGTAGAATTGGATAAAGCGAAACTTTTGGAAACAAGAGAGAAGCTGACTTTTTTGATTGACAGAGATACATTCGAAATTATTTAACACCAATATTAAAGGGCTGCTCCACATCCCAATTGGTGCGGACATCAATTTCTTTTGGAAAATAAATCACTTCTTCCGATTGCCGTTTTTCTAAAAAACTTCCCGTGTCCCAAACCCTATTTTTATTGTCGTCATATATAATACGCAACGTATATTTATCGGGTTCAAGGGTCAAAAATTCAATCGTTGGATTGCTTTCTGTGTAGGCTGTTGCTTTTACTTTTCCGTCTTTGTCCGTAAGTTCAACTACGATCGGGAATCTTTTTGCATTTTCTAAAACCACTTTTAAATTACCATAATCAGATGCGTTTTTAGTGGCAACTTTATAAGTTAAAGTATCGTTTGTTTTTTCGTAAAAATCAGTCAAAGCATCTGGCAATAATTTAATTTTATATTGCTCTAAAGGTTCTCTTTTGAAATTGAAATAGAGTTTTTGGTTAAAATCATCATACTCTGTTTCAAAAGGTATAGCAATTGAATCTTTATTAAAAATCGAAATTTTTGATTTGTCAAACTTCACTAAAGGAATCGAACTGTTTAAAGCAAAACGCTCTCTTAAAAGCGCGCCGGCATAATCTGGGCTTATCCGTAGCGTGTCAGCTTTTTGCTTTTTCAATTTTACTATAAAATCTTTTTTGAAGTTGTCTTTTTCAATAGCAACAGTAAGAGAATCTGCTTTTATGGGTTTAAACCAAACATGAACGGAATCCTTTTCCTGAATTTGAGTAACCAAACTCGGAATAATTTCAGAACCATTTTTTACGGTAACTTTTACATTTTTTGGATCACCTTCATAGCCCATTAGTAATTTATTTCCTGAATCTAATGTTGGTTTTACAGCTTTGAAAGGCAGTTTTTCTTTAAATAATTCTACTTCAAAAATAGTGTCGTTTGGAATCGTAATATATTGTTTTTGAAAACCAATTTTATCCGTTTTGGGATTGAATTTATTATTTCCGTTGTCTTTCAATGCCACTAAAAGATATTTCCCCGCTTTGATGTTTTCAAGGGTAACAACTTCCAAACTGTCTAAAGTATTCGTGATATATCTAGGAGATTCTTTGTATATCGTCGAATCATTGTACTTTTCATTAATTTCATACAACATCACCGAAACAAAATTAGCTACTTTCTTTTCTAAAGCATCTTTCACTTTGACATTTATTTTCAACGAATCAATATAAGCTCCAGTTGAGAATACATATTTGAATTGCTGATACGGATTTCCTTCGTTATTGTCTTCAATACTTTGTCCAAAATTAAAGCTATATGTTGTGTTTGGCTGAAGCGTGTCTTTTAATTTAATAGTCACTATTTTACTGGCAGTTTGCGGCGAAATCTCAGGTTGATACTTCATGGGTGGCGAAATAATCAATTGTTTGTTGATGTTTTTCAACTTGACATATTCATCAAAAACTAATTTAATTTCCTTGCCGTTAAAATTAGTCGAGAAATTTTTAGGGAAACTTGCTTTTAAAACAGGCGCAATCGTGTCTTTATCACCACCGGTAATAGAACCACGTTTGGCACAACTAGCCATTGCCAGAACAAAAAGAAAGCAAAGTAACTTGAAAATAGATTTTGGCATACCGCTGTTTTATCAAAACACAAAATAACAATTATATTTAGTGTGAATGAAATGTTTTTTGGGAAACTTAACAATTAACTGTGGGACATCGCCATGCAAACGACACTGATTTTCGCATCTGGAATTTTTAACAAAGCGCGACTGCAAGATTCGAGTGTTGACCCTGTTGTAATCACATCGTCAATAAGCAGAAAATGTTTGCCGTGATGATTTTCTGAAAACGAAACATCAAAGACATTGTCAAATACATCACTTCTTCCTAAAAGATTCTTTTTGGTTTGTGTTTTGGTGTGTAGTTTTCGGTGTAAAAGCTGATTTTCGTATGGAATATTCAAGTTTGCCGACAACGCTTTTCCAAAGCCTTCTACTTGATTATAACCGCGTTCGCGCAGTCTTTTTTTGTGCAAAGGAACCGGAATTATATAGTCGATGTTTTTTATTTGTTCAAGATCTTGTAATTCTTTGCTATACCAATTCCCTATTGTTTCTCCAATTTCTTCCTGCCCTTTATATTTTAATTTGTGTATCATTTCTTGTACGATGCCTTTTTTGTGGAAATAAAATAAAGCCGAACCATACTCTAACGGAATTCTGCCATAAAACTTCTGAAAGATTTCATTGTCTTCAATTTTATGATGATTCGTTAACGGAATTTCATGGCGGCATTGTGTACAAATCACTTTTTCATCACTCAATAAAAACGAATGACAACCTGCGCATGACTTAGGAAAAAATAGATTTAGAAGATGATTCCACATAAAAAAGATAATTTTCTTACATAAAAGTATAAAAAAATTGTATTGTAATTGATTTTTACCTCTTTTTTTATAATCGGTTTTTATATTTTTGCAGCACTATGGCAAAACAAGAAGATTTATTTAAGAACGTAGTTTCGCATGCAAAAGAGTACGGATTTATTTTTCCGTCAAGCGAAATTTATGATGGTTTGAGCGCAGTATATGATTATGCGCAAAACGGAGTAGAATTAAAAAAAAATATTAGAGAATATTGGTGGAAAGCCATGGTGCAAATGCATGAAAATATTGTTGGTCTTGATGCCGCAATTTTGATGCATCCAACCACATGGAAAGCTTCGGGTCATGTTGATGCCTTCAACGATCCGTTGATTGACAATAAAGACTCTAAAAAAAGATATCGTGCCGATGTTTTAATTGAGGATTATGCCGAAAAATTAAATCTGAAAGCCAAAAAAGAAATCGAAAAAGCACGCGAGCGTTTTGGAGATTCATTCGATGAAGAGCAATACAAAACGACCAATCCAAGAGTGATGGAATATCTTTCAAAAGAGAGAGAAATCTTGGAAAGAATGGGACGTTCATTAGGTTCGGGAGATTTAGAAGATGTAAAAGCTTTAATCGAAGAATTAGAAATTGCCGATCCGGAAACAGGTTCAAGAAACTGGACAGAAGTGCGTCAATTCAACCTAATGTTCGGAACAAAATTGGGAGCTTCTGCTGAGAATGCTATGGATTTATACTTGCGTCCGGAAACCGCACAAGGAATTTTTGTAAACTTTTTAAATGTGCAAAAAACAGGAAGAATGAAGATTCCGTTTGGAATTGCACAAACCGGTAAAGCCTTTAGAAATGAGATTGTAGCCAGGCAATTTATTTTCCGTATGCGTGAGTTTGAACAAATGGAAATGCAGTTTTTTGTAAAGCCAGGCGAAGAAATGAAATGGTACGAATACTGGAAAGAAACACGTTTGAAATGGCATTTATCACTTGGTTTAGGAAGACAAAACTATCGTTTTCATGACCACGAAAAATTAGCGCATTACGCAAATGCAGCCGCAGATATCGAGTTTAATTTCCCATTCGGATTCAAAGAATTGGAAGGAATTCACTCAAGAACCGACTTCGATTTAAAAGCACACGAACAATATTCAGGTAAAAAACTACAATATTTTGATACTGAAACCAATTCGAACTACGTTCCTTATGTCGTAGAAACTTCGGTTGGTTTAGACAGAATGTTTCTGTCTGTTTTTGCTACATCATTACAGGAAGAAACGTTAGAAGATGGTTCAACGCGCACTGTTTTGCGCTTACCATCCGTTTTAGCACCGACAAAAGCAGCCGTTTTACCATTGGTTAAAAAAGACGGTTTGCCGGAAGTGGCTCAAAAAATAATCGAAGATTTAAAATGGGATTTCAACGTGGCGTACGACGAAAAAGACGCTGTTGGAAGACGTTACCGACGACAAGATGCTCTGGGAACACCTTTTTGTATAACCGTTGACCACCAAACTTTAGAAGATGAAACGGTTACCATTCGTCACCGAGATTCAATGGCTCAGGACAGAGTAAAAATCTCTGACTTACGCGGACTTATAAACGCTGAGGTTTCAGTTAGAAATTGGCTGATGAAAATGTAATAGATTTAGCTAATCTAATTAGTCTAGTAATCTAAGAAACCCAAATCCAAAAAGATTTGGGTTTTCTATTTTGTAAGTATTTATCCCGTTAAAAATCCACATATTAACACTTTTGGCGTATCTGTCAACATTTTACATAACTAAAAACCCGAAATCATATTTTCGTTACAACGAAGATGGATACGATTAATCGACTTTAATTTTGAAGTCAAATAGTAGACATAATCGTTAGTGTAAACAAATAGTTTCCTCAAAAATTACCTGTTATTTTTACCTAATCTAGTGATTTCCCAACGTCAAAAACCGGAAAAGCATTAATGAGTCAAACGTACATCATTATCGACGATGATAAAGAAAGTGTCTTAAAAACTCAGGCAATTGCCGAGCGTTTTAGGAACCTTAGTTTTGTTGCGGCTGCCAATACCTACGATGATGGGGTGAATTTGATTTTGGAACACCAACCTCACTTAGTTTTTTTTGAAATTAATCCAACCGATAAAAAGAGCAATCTTTCGTTGGCATTGATTAATGAATTGTATCGGTATTTAAGAGTGGTTCCCAAAATCATTGTTACTACTGCAAAAAAAGACCTGGTTTATGAAGCATTGCAATATGAGGTGATCGATTATTTGCTAAAGCCTTTGAACATAAATGATTTTAGGAAAGCGATTTTAAAATTTGACCGCGCGATAAAAACAGATTTGCCTTATTCAGAAGAAAAAAATCCTGTGGCGACCTTTGAAGTTTTAGACGAAACGCTTACCGAAGAAATAGAAACAGCCGAAAATGATGTTGAGGTAAAAGTGATCCCGGCAGCTGAAAACCCAAAAGGCGCTTCAAGCGAACCAGAAGTTTCTGGAGAAACTCAAAAACCACAATCGCTTGTAATTTGCGTGAAATCCTATGGTGATTATCGTTACATCGATTCAGAGAACGTGCTCTATTTTGAAGCCGACAATAACTCTACCGATATTCACTTAAACAATGGCGAAATGATTACGGCTTTTAAAACCCTTAAGCATTTTGAAACCGTTTTGCCGCCAACACAATTCTTAAGAATTCACAATAGTTATATCATAAATGTAAACCAGGTATCACGTATTCATACCGGAAATACCGTGTGCTATATCAAGAACTCGACAATCAAACTTCCTTTCTCAAAATCCTATAAAGAGAACGTCGATTTGATTATTAGTAGAATAGCTGCTGGAAATTATTTGGAGATTTAGAAGAAAACCCCTAGTTTTGCTAAAAATCTTATCATGGAACTACAGATTTTAATGGTCGATGATCATCCGCCAATTATTGAAGGGTATAAATCTATTTTGGCATACAATTCCTTGGGTTATAAATTAAATACTACAGCCGCACATTCATGCGAAGAGGCTTATAACTCAATTTTTAAGATCAAACATCCTCTAGATATAGTATTTTTAGATTTTACTTTACCGCCTTTTTTTGAAAAGAATATTAATACAGGAGATGATTTAATTCCAGTTGTCAGAAAACAGCATCCAAATGCCAAAATTGTCATTCTTACGTCACATTATGAGTCGATAATTCTTTATAAAATTATAAAACAACATAATCCTGACGGACTTTTAATAAAAAGCGATTTTCAGGCACCAGAATTAATTAAAGCATTCGATACTATCGTAAAAGGAGGAACATATTTTAGCAAAACAGTTGTCAATCACCAAAAATCTTGGGGAGAAAAGAATAAAGTTTTGGATAGTTATAACCGCCAAATTCTTTCTTTGCTTGCACAAGGTGTAAAAACCAAAAGTCTTCCCGATTTGCTTCATCTTTCGAAAAGCGCAATTGATAAAAGAAAAGCTATTCTCAAGCAGCTTTTAGGAATTGACAAAGGGAACGACGAAGATATTCTTAAAGAAGCAAGAAAGCAAGGATTGATATAGAATTTACTACTCAACCTTCAGAAAAACTCCGCATTTATTACTATTTCGCACTTATTTGAGATTTCATTAAATGTACACTTTTAGTGTATTTCAATGTGAAATCAACAAGCTACTTTTACTATATCAAAATTAAACAATACTAATTTAATAGGGTTATTAGGTAGTTAAAAGTGGCTTACCACCATAATAGTGACACGATGTAAAGAATGCTTTTCTAGTTTTTTATAGCGAAAACAAACACAGAAACATACTGTTTATTTTAGAGGTTTGTTATTAAACAGGAGTATGACTAAACCAACCAAAAAAAGCAGCCCAACTTTTATAATGTTTTGACGACACAAAGCTGGACTGCAATAATTAAAATTATAAACAAATTTATGAAAAATTTATTATTTGGCTTAATTGCCACCGTTTTATTTGCATTCAGTGGGAATGCACAAAAAATAACTCAAGAAAGTGTAAGATTGCAACTGGCACAAGGCATGTCAGACTTTACAAGTTCATTAAAACCAGCATTTGACAAAACAAGAAATGTTGAAGACTTCAAGAAAGTAATTACGGGTTCTTGGTATTCTAAAATAACAAAAGAGGGAAATGATTTATTAAACGCCTCATACAAATTACTTTCTAGTAAAGTTTCCCAAGCTGAAATACTGAAGAGCTATAATGGTAAAGAAATGGCTGCCGCTGCATTATATATCGACAATCTTACCCAAAAAGGAATAAAAACAGATGGCACCGAATTATTTGGGGGAACTACCGGAAATTACAATCCTTATGCAACTAACGCTGTTA
>CALQCV020000012.1 GCA_943329165.2 Candidatus Nitrotoga sp. CP45
AGTGCGTTCTTCCAAGCGTTTAGCTTCCAGATGTTTTCCAATTTCTTTGAAGTAATCGACTTGTTTTACCAAATCCTGTTGGATATCCCAAATCGCTGCTTGCAAAACATCAGGCGATGTCACAAACATATTCGCAGGATAAATATTCAGCTTTTCATAGCGTTCTAGCACTTTGGAACTTTTGGCATCAAAGGCTTCTATTTCTTCAACTTCATCACCAAAGAAATGCACCCGATAAGGTTCATCCGCATAGCTTGGAAAAATATCAACGGTATCGCCTTTTATTCTGAATGTTCCGGGCGTAAATTCAGCTTCGGTTCTTGCGTATAAACTTTGCACTAGGCGGTGTAATAATTTGGTACGCGATATAATTTCATTTTTTGCAATCGAAACAACATTTTTTTGAAATTCTACCGGATTTCCAATTCCATACAAACACGAAACGGAAGATACCACAATGATATCACGACGTCCCGAAAGCAGGGCAGAAGTAGTGCTCAAACGCAGCTTTTCCAATTCCTCATTGATAGACAAATCTTTTTCAATATAAGTGCCCGTTACCGGAATAAAAGCTTCAGGCTGGTAATAGTCGTAATACGAAACAAAATATTGTACCGAATTGTTTGGATAAAACTGTTTGAATTCGGAGTATAATTGCGCCGCTAATGTTTTATTGTGTGCCAAAACCAATGTTGGTTTGTCAACATTTTGTATCACATTGGCAACAGTAAATGTTTTTCCCGAACCAGTCACACCCAATAAAGTTTGGTATTTATCACCGTTGAGAATTCCAGCAGTAAGTTTCTCAATAGCTTGAGGTTGATCGCCTGTAGGTTTGTAATCGGATACGACTTGGAATTTCATTTTTTGGTTGGCTAAGGGACAAAGTTACAAAGTTTGATCTCATCTAATAAGCTAATCTATTTATTTTAAAACGTCCAATTTTTTTGCTGTGCTTCCGATAAAAAGGTCCAAGCTACAATTCGGCTAATCTTTTGGCCTTGCGCCATGTCGATGGTTTTGATTTCTACCGCACCAACTTTGCTCAATATTTTATACATGCTTTTCAGATTGTCTTTTTTGGAAACCAAAGTCGTAAACCATAAACATTGCATTGGATATTTGACACTTTCGTAAATCATTTGCGTAATGAAACCTAATTCTCCGCCTTTGCACCACAACTCAGTATTCTGACCACCAAAGTTTAAAACAGGCTTATCGGCTTTCTTATTTTCCAAAGTATTAACTTTTCGTAAAGCACTTTTCGCAGCTTCTTCTTGCGATGAATGAAATGGCGGATTGCATATTGTGAAAGCAAATTTGTCTTCTGGTAGAATGATATTTTTAAAAATAAATCGTGGTTCTATTTGCGATTGCAAGCTGATAGCATCAATTAGTTTCGGATTGTTGGTTATGATTTTCTTGCAGTTCTGAAGCGCCTTTTCATCAATATCTGTCCCGACAAAACTCCAGCCATAAGCCGAATTTCCTATGATTGGGTAAATGCAATTGGCACCAATACCAATATCCAAGCCAACTATATTTTCTCCTTCAGGAATAATTCCGTTATTGTTTTTTGCCAATAAATCAGCGATGTAGTGAATATAATCAGCGCGTCCTGGAATAGGCGGACAAAGATAATTGGCTGGAATATCCCAGTTTTGGATGTCGTAATTTGATATCAATAAAGCTTTATTAACTGCTTTTACTGCTTCGGGGTCACTGAAATCAATGGTTTCTAATTTATACTCATTGACAAAAACAAACTTTTCTAATTCTGGATAAGCCGATATTAATTGTTCAAAATCATAACGAAACCGATGCGGATTTCTGGGATGTAAACTTGTTTTTTCGGAGGTATTTTGAGTTTTCAACGTGTTATTTAGTTTTTAAATTACCGCAAATTCGCAAATTATTTTATGTATGTGTTTTTTTAATTTGTGGATTTGCGGTCTATATATTTATGGTTATTGCTTTTAATCCCAGCATTCCATCAGTAATAAATCGCCCTCTTTATGAATAATAGAAACGATGCCGTCTTCGGTTACATGATTGCTGCTTCCTGTTCGGTAACCAATGGTTAAATTGTCATTATTCAAAGGATAAAAAAGATTTTTAGTAGAAATTCCAGTTACTTTTCCAATTGGAATTAGGGATAGAATCGTATTGGCAGTATACCATTTTTCGAAATTGTTTTGCAATAGATAAACTTTTGAATGATCATCGAGAATCACAATTTTCAAAAGATTTCTATAGGCAACAATATTCGTTAAATTGGTAATGGTATGATCGGCACGTCTTCCTGTTGCCCAAATGACATTGGCTGCTTTGTGACCTTTTTCGATTAAATAATCAAATGCTTTTTCTAAATCGGTTTTCTCCTGATTGGGAGCATATACTATTTCGATAGGATATTGTTTTTCCTTGTATTGATTAGCGTCAAAGCCTCTGTCAAAATCGCCTAATAACACATCGACTTTGATTTCTAATTCGAGAACTCTTTCTATAGCCGAATCTAAAACAATCACTATTGGCGACCATTCGAGAAGTTGTCCCAACAATTCGAAACTGCAGGCTTCGCCATTAGCAATAATTAAAGCGGGTTCTTGGTCATCGCGAACGATGTGGTGTGAGGACATTTTGAAGTTCGAAGTTAAAGTTTTACGTACGAAGGTAGCGTTATAAAAGGAATTAAAAAAACTTCGTATTTCTAAATTGGCACCTCTTACTTTTATTGAACCGTATAATTTCTATAATCAGTTTCGGAGAGATTGAAATATCCTAGGGCAAAATTTGCACTATTGGTTTGATTAATTATATTACCTCGAACTGTTGCTGGTGGAGTTGAAAATGGACCATTACCTCCAACTGATATTAGTATGAGTTTATTCATATACTCATAATATCGTTTTGAAATCCCATAAATAGTAATATCAAGTTGGTCACCTGCAGCAATGTCTTCATTAATGTACAATCCAAAATTTTGATTTCCATCAGTAAATTTATCAGTACCAACTTCAAAAGCTGGTATTACAGAAATATTCGATTTGTATTTGAACATATAAAAGTTTTCGACATTTGCTGGATCATCAAAAAATGATTTGATTTCGATATCACTACCTGAACCACCATTGTTGTTTTGTTCAATATTGGTAATTGGGTTAACACTTTTTAAAGTTTCAGTAGCTGTATAGGTTTGACCGTTTAGATTAACTGTTAAAACATATGTTTTATTAATTGCTGGGACAAATGTTGAGCAGTTGTAAATACCTGTGTTTGGCGTAGTTTCAATAAAATTAAAGACTGCATTATCACTATTGGTTACAAAAACAGTAGCGCCAGAAACCGTTGGAATTATACTGTCATAAAAGCCTGTAGTGGTAGATAGTTTTATTTTTTGTTCATTGCCCAAAGTTCCTTTTTGCCATTGAATTGACCCATCAATTACTAATCTTGGTGCAGCAGTTTCTAAATCTACTTTTATGACATCTTCACAGCTAGTCAATAAAGCAGTAAAAAGAAAAAGTAGTGTGAATTTATAGAATTTCATGATATTAAAATTTAAAGTTATAACTAATACCGGGAACTATTCCAAATATCGATAATCGTATTGCTTCATTTGCAGCGGTATCTGCATTTTGTCTGAATGATATGGAAGCTGCATTTTTGCGTCCATAAAGGTTATAAATACTAAAAACCCATTCGCTTTGCCATGCTTTTTTCTTATATGGTTTTGGTTTATAAGTTGCGGAAACATCCAAGTGATGATATGTTGTTAATCTGTTTTCATTTCTTAAACCATAAGTAGGAACAGTAATTCCTTGGTATTCATATTGTCCATTTGGAAAGGTTACAGGCTGACCAGTTTGCAATACAAAATTAACTCCAAAAGTCCATTTGGGATTAAAATTATAAGAACTTGTAACCGATAGATTGTGCAGTTTGTCATATCCAAAACGATACCAATTACCATTATTAATTCCTGGTTCACTAGCATTTCTTCCTGGAGTTCTTTGTTCTGATTTTGATAAGGTATAAGAAACCCAACCGTTAAGTTTACCCGTGTTTTTTCTTAACAATAATTCTAATCCATACGATCTCAATTCACCATTTAAGATAACTTGTTCTATGGCTTCATTGGCAATCAAATCGGCGCCATCAATATAGTCAATTCTATTTTTTACTTTTTTGAAATAAGTTTCAACTTCTACGGAATAGTTATCATCTTTAAAATTTCTAAAGTAACCCAAAGCGACTTGGTCAGCAATTTGTGGTTTAATATAGTTATCGCTTGGTGTCCATACATCTAATGGTGCTGGCGAAGCAGAGTTTGAAATTAATTGAAGATATTGTGCCATTCTATTATAGCTTACTTTTATTGATGTGTCATCATTTAGCTGATAGGAAGCAGTAAAACGAGGTTCCAAATTGTTGAAACTTTCTATAACTTTATTTTTGCCATAGAATTGTGTATAAATAGGAGTGGCTTTTTCATAAAGCTGTAATTCTTGATTGAAAATTACAGCTTGATTATTCTCATATAAATTTATCGTTGAGCTGCCTAAACGATAAAACATACTAAATCTCAAACCATAGGAAAGTGATAAATTGTTGGATATTTTTTGTTCTGCATCAATATAAATCGAAGGTTCAAAAGCATATTTTTTTTCTAGTTGTCGGTAATTAATTCCTGATTCAGAATTTGATGGTTCAATTATTCCTGGGTTGAAATCATAATATATACCACTTACACCGTAGTTTAATTTTACTTTATCAGTAACATAATGTTTGAAATCATATTTGACATTGTAATTTTTTATGCCTGAATTCCAAAGGAAACCAATTAAATTTAAATCTAATCCATAATAGTAATTACTGTAAATTGCTGACAGATTGGAGAATAATTTATCCGAAAACAAATGATTCCAACGCAAGTTTAAGGTTGCATTTCCATAAGTATTTATGAAGCTATCATTGATATTAAAAACATCTCTTCCAAAATAACCAGAAAGAAATAAATTATTATTTGGGTTGAGTTTATAATTCAATTTAGTATTCAAATCATAGAAATAAGCAGCGTTAGGATTGTTCGAAAGTTTTAAAAATAGATGGGCATAAGACGCTCTTCCAGCAAAAAGGAAAGAACCTCTGTCTTTAACTAATGGACCTTCTGCAAGCAGCCGACTGGATATTAAACCGATACCACCATTCATGCTGAATTTGTTGCTATTCCCATCTTTTTGATAGATATCTAAGACCGATGAAACTCTTCCGCCATAGCGAGAAGGAATTCCTCCTTTATATAATTTCAAATCTTTAATGGCATCGGGATTGAAAACCGAGAAGAACCCAAATAGATGTGATGAATTGAAAATAGTAGCTTCGTCCAACAAAATTAAGTTTTGGTCCGCACCACCACCACGAACATTAAATCCAGATTGTCCTTCACCAGCATTAGTAACTCCAGGTAACGTCAATAAAGCTCTGATAATATCCACTTCACCCAAAACCACCGGAATTTTTTTGATTGTTGCCGTGGAAAATCTATTGACGCTCATTTCTGGTTTGCGTATATTTACAGTTGTTTTTTCAGTGTTGATAATTACTTCTTCTAACTGTTGACCTGTTTCGTTTAACTCGATATTTTTTTTGATGTTCTGTGTTAAGGAAATAATTTCTTCTTTAGTTTCATATCCAACATAACTTATTTGAATGCTGTAAGTTCCTTTCGGAATGGTAATAGAATAAAAACCATATTCATTGGTGACAATACCAGCCTTTATTTCTGGGATAAAGAGGTTGACACCAATTAGAGTTTCATTATTTCTAAGGTCTGAAATTATCCCGCTAAGGGTAAATTTTTCTTGTGAAAAGGAAATAGTTGTTGTTAAAAACAAGAACAATAGCATGATTTTTTTTTGCATAAAATAAATAATTTTTTGATTGCTCCTTTGATGATTAAACAAAGGCAATGTTACGAATGATTTGTTAATCTATGGTTAAATTGAAGCCATTTTTGAAAAGAATTTGAATACTTTTACGACTTAAATAAATAGTATATGAAAGCAGTTTTTGCTTTTTTATTTTTAATCTTATTTTCCTTCAAAGGTTTTTCTCAATTTGAGTTGCCTAAGAAAACAATTTCAATTGCCCCAATTTCAAATCCAAAAGGTGCTGTTTCGCCAACAAGTTCAAAAGCTATTGCCTATCCAAGCATTTTTGACAAAAAAGACAAATTAGGAGAAAGTGTTTCGTTGCTAAAGAAAAAACCCGAAGAAGAAAAAAGCATATTTGAAAAAGAACAGTTTGCCAGTCCGGTGAAAGTGTATACAGATAAAATGAACAAAGATGTCACGGATGGTAAAATTTACGATTATTATAAAAAAGATTATCTGTTAGCAACGTATAAATGTTCAACAGCCACTGCAAAATTTACACTCAAGGATTATGGTGATCCCGATGGAGATGTTGTTCGTATTTGGCTCAATGATGAAATTGTAATTGATGCAATTACCTTAGAGAGAGGCTATAGAGAAATTAAATTAAATCTTAGAAACGGTCAAAACCTATTGGTCATTGAAGCACTAAATGAAGGGATGGTTTCTCCAAACACAGCTCAGTTTTCTATCTTTAATGATAAAGGCGAAATTATAGGAAATAATCTTTCGGGCTTATTGACCAATGTTAAAGCCACAATTATTATTAATAAAGTTGACATTTTAGGACAATAAAAAAGGCGGTTTCATTTCTAAAAACGAAACCGCCGTTTTAAATATATTTCAAAGCTAAATTTTATCCCAATTTAGCATCAAGATTCTCTTTAATAGCCGCCAAGAAACCTTCAGTAGTTAAATAATCAGCAGCAGTTAAACCTTCTGGTTTTACTAACATGGCTAAGTCTTTAGTCATTTTTCCGCTTTCTACAGTTTCCACACAAACTTGTTCCAGTTTTAAACAAAAATCTATTAAATCCTGGTTTCCGTCTAATTTTCCTCTATGCTCTAATCCTCGTGTCCAAGCAAAAATTGATGCGATTGGATTCGTAGAAGTTGCCCGACCTTTTTGGTGTTCTCTGTAATGGCGTGTTACCGTTCCGTGTGCAGCTTCTGCTTCAACTGTTTTGCCATCTGGAGTCACTAATACAGAAGTCATTAATCCTAGTGAACCAAATCCTTGTGCAACTGTATCCGATTGAACATCACCATCATAGTTTTTACACGCCCAAACAAATCCGCCGTTCCATTTCATGCAAGACGCAACCATGTCATCGATTAATCGGTGTTCGTATGTAATTCCGTTAGCATCAAAATCCCCTTTGTAATGTTGTTGATACACTTCTTCAAAAATATCTTTAAACCTTCCATCGTAGGCTTTTAAGATAGTGTTTTTAGTAGAAAGATATAAAGGCCATTTTTTTGTCAATGCCATTTGGAAAGAGGAATGAGCAAAACCATAGATACTTTCATCCGTATTATACATCGACATGGCAACTCCGTCACCTTTAAAGTCGTAAACATTCCAAGTAGTCGTTTCACCGGCTTCATTGGTAAATGCCATTGTTAACGTTCCTTTTCCTTTAATAACTTTATCAGTTGCTTTGTATTGATCCCCAAAAGCGTGACGTCCAATAACAATAGGTTTTGTCCAACCTTGAACATAACGAGGAACGTTTTTCATTATAATTGGCTCACGGAAAACAGTTCCGCCAACGATGTTGCGAATGGTTCCGTTTGGTGATTTCCACATTTCAGAAAGATTAAATTCTTTTACTCTTTCTTCGTCCGGAGTAATCGTGGCACATTTTATACCTACGTTATATTTTTTGATGGCTTCTGCTGAGTCGATGGTCACTTGGTCTTTTGTAGCATCTCTGTGCTCTATACCTAAGTCATAGTATTTGATATCTAATTCTAGATAAGGAAGTATTAGTTGTTCTTTGATAAAACTCCAAATAATTCGTGTCATTTCATCACCATCCAATTCTACTACTGGATTGGCTACTTTAATTTTTGCCATATTGTTGAGGTTAATTTGTTTTAAATTTTCGCGATAGCAAATATAAATAATAAGATATAAATTCGGTTGCCGACAATCACGAAATCGATTCAATTATGAAATTGTCATTTTAACTGTGAAAACCTGCCAATTTAATAAAATAACGGATTTAAATTTAGAAAATAAAAAAAGTCTCGTCTCATTTTGAAACGAGACGAGACTTTTTTTATGAACATAAAGGTTAGAATTATCTTCTTCTTTCTTTGATTTTTGCTTTTTTCCCAGTAAGTTCTCTAAAGTAATAGATACGAGCTCTTCTAACTTTACCTCTTTGGTTAACTTCTACCTTTTGCAAAGCTGGCATGTTAACTGGGAAGATACGCTCTACACCAACAGCTCCAGACATTTTACGGATCGTAAAAGTTTCAGTCATTCCTGCACCTTTTCTTTGGATTACAACTCCTTTAAAAAACTGCGTTCTTGTTTTTTCACCCTCTTTAATTTCGTAGTAAACTGTGATAGTATCACCAGCACCGAAAGTCGGGAAATCTTTTTTTGTTGATAATTCGTTATTAACGAAATCTACTAAATTTGCCATTTTTATACTTATTATGGTTTTAAATCGGAGTAACATTCACGGTTTTCGCCAGAGGTTAGTCAAATGTGGGGGCAAATGTAAAACATTAATTGATAATTCACAATGGTTAATTGATAATTTTTTTCATAGCTAAACACTTCATTATCAATTATTAATTGTCAATTATTCATTATTCAGCAAGTCTGGACGACGATTTTTAGTATGTTCAAACGCCATATCTTCTCGCCATTGGTCAATTTTAGCAAAATGACCACTGGTTAAAACTTTGGGAACTTCCCAACCTTTATAATCTGCAGGTCTTGTATATATTGGTCCCGACAATAAGTTATCCTGAAAGCTATCGGTCAAGGCCGAAGTCTCATCTGATAAAACACCCGGAATTAAACGAATAATTGCATCACAAAAAACAATGGCTCCAATCTCTCCGCCACTCAAAACATAATCACCAATTGAAATTTCTTTGGTAATAAAATGATCACGAACACGCTGGTCTACTCCCTTATAATGGCCACAAAGAATAATGATGTTCTCATACATTGATGCAGTATTTGCCATCTTTTGGTTTAAGGTTTCCCCATCAGGCGACATGTATATTATTTCATCGTAACTTCTTTCACTTTTTAAATGCGTAATACAAGCATCAATTGGTTGCACCATCATTACCATTCCAGCGCCACCTCCAAATGGATAATCATCAACACTTTTTTGTTTGTTGGTCGTGTAGTCTCGCAAATTATGAAAATGAACTTCTACCAATCCTTTTTCGATAGCTCGTTTCATAATCGATGCTTCGAAAGGACTTTTCATTAATTCCGGTAAAATGGTAATGATATCTATTCTCATTTGGCAAAGATAATAAGTTTATGTCTTTTCTAATTTTCACATTCTATTTTTTAATCGTAATTTTGCACAACATTTTTAAAAAATTTAAGTAATGGAAAACGGAATATATGCTAAATTTAATACCACAAAAGGTTCGGTTTTAGTAAAACTAACATACGATTTAACACCGGGAACAGTTGGGAATTTTGTTGGGTTAGCCGAAGGGCAATTAGAAAATTCAGCAAAACCAATGGGAAAACCGTATTACGATGGATTAAAATTCCACAGAGTCATTCCAGACTTTATGGTTCAAGGTGGTTGTCCACAAGGAATTGGAACTGGTGGTCCAGGTTATAATTTTGATGATGAGTTTCATCCAACCTTAAAACACGATAAGCCAGGCGTTTTGTCTATGGCAAATTCTGGTCCGGGAAGCAATGGTTCTCAATTTTTTATTACACATGTACCAACGAATTGGTTAGACGGAAAGCACACTGTTTTTGGCAATGTTGTAGAAGGGCAAGATATTGTAGATGCTATTGCGCAAGGCGATTTGATCGATAGTATTGAAATCGTTAGAGTAGGAGAAGAAGCTCAGAAATGGAATGCTATCGAAGCCTTCAGAACATTTGAAGGTTCACGGTTAAAAAAAATTGAAGAAGCTAAAAAACTTGCCGAACAATCAATGGAAAAATTGGCTGCCGGTTTTGAAAAAACGGAAAGCGGTTTACGTTATAAAATGATACAGAAAGGTTCAGGAAAACAAGCTGAAAGTGGTAAAACTGTTTCAGTTCATTATGAAGGTTCTTTAGAAAATGGAAAAGTATTTGATAGTTCTTATCCTCGCAAAAAACCTATCGAATTCAGATTAGGTCAAGGACAAGTTATTGAAGGATGGGATGAAGGCATTGCGCTATTGAAAGTTGGTGACAAGGCCCGTTTTGTTATTCCTTCTTATTTAGGATATGGTTCAAGTGGTGCAGGCGGTGTAATTCCGCCCGATGCTACTTTGATTTTTGATGTAGAGTTAATGGATGTAAAATAGTTAACTTAAGTTTTGATATGGATACAGTCCCAACAGTTTGCTGTTGGGATTTTTTTATACATTTACTACGATAAAAATTAAATTTTATGAAAAAAATAATTCTCCCAGCATTAGTTATTTTTATTCTTGTATCGTGCAAGTCAAAAAAAGTAGTAACGGAAAACGTAACTAAAATTGAAGCATCTACAACAGTTTCAAGTGAAATAAGTATGGCCGAAATGATAGCACAAGGGGAATCAATTTTTCAAAATAAATGTGGCAATTGCCATGCTTTGCCAAAAGTAAAGGATTATTCCGCAGAAAATTGGAAGCCAATTATGATTCGCATGCAAAAAGAAGCCGAAATATCAGATAAGGAAAGAGAATATGTTTATAATTATATTGTAATGCAGTAAAAAAATATCTCAAAAACTTAGGATTTTTTATTTAAACCGTAAAGCCATCAGGCAAAACAGCTCCTTTTTTTACAACTATAATTCCATCTTTGATAGTATAAAGAGTAGTGTTTGTATCTTCTAAATGTTTTCCGCCACTGAGACGAACATCATTTCCAATTCTGCAGTTTTTATCTACGATGGTGTTACATATAAAACAGCGTTCGCCAATTCCTATATTACTAATTCCTTTTACGGAATTAATTCTAATTTCATCTATGTTTTGATAATAATCATTACCCATTAAATATGAATTGATAATCGTAGAACCATAACCAATTCTGCTTCTGATGCCAACAACAGAATGTTCTATAGTTGCTCCATTAATAATGCAACCTTCTGCAACTACTGATTTGTCTATGGTAGAAGAACCAGTAATTTTTGATGGTGGTAGCACTCTAGCGCGTGTATATATTTTACTCGAATTATCAAAAAGATTGAATTTTGGAATGTCGTCAGTCAACCCTAAATTGGCTTCAAAGAATGAGTCTATGTTACCAATATCTGTCCAATATCCTTCATATTGGTAGCTTAATATTTTTTGGTGACCAATAGCTTGTGGAATGATTTCTTTTCCAAAATCTTTAGTGTCTGGATTTTTCATTAACTCAGCTAATAAATCCCGATTGAAAATATAAATTCCCATTGACGCCAAATATAGTTTTCCTTCTGATTTCATGTCATCACTTACTTCCGATTCCCATTGAGGCAATAAATCCGCAGCAGGTTTTTCTATAAATGAGGTTATGAAATTTTCAGAATCTGTTTTTAAAATCCCAAAATCAGAAGCTTCCTTTGCATTTACAGGTAAAGTTGCGATAGAAATAGTTGCACCACTATCATGATGCGCTTTGATCATTTCGTTAAAATCCATTTGATACAATTGGTCGCCAGATAAAATCAAAGCATAGTCAAATTCATGATTCATGAAATGATTCATACATTGTCGAACGGCATCGGCGGTTCCTTGAAACCAGGTTGGATTATCTGGCGTTTGTTCTGCAGCTAAAATATCCACAAAAGCAGCACTGAAATGGCTGAAATGATAGGTGTTTTTAATATGTTGGTTCAGTGAAGCCGAATTAAATTGAGTCAAAACAAACATTCGTTTAATGTCAGAATTGATACAATTGGAAATGGGAATATCTACCAAGCGATATTTTCCCGCAATTGGAACGGCAGGTTTCGAACGACTCTCTGTTAATGGTGCTAATCTTGAACCTTGTCCGCCACCTAAAATAATGGCTAATGTACTTTTATTTATCATTTTATTTGTCATTGTGAGGAAAAAAGCACTCGAGCACAGCGAACTGAGTGCTAGCTAATATCTTCCCCATTATTATTTACGCTTTTTCTTTTTCAAATTTTGAGATTACTTCTGCATAATAGTTAAAAGTTGTTTTGGCTATGGATTCCCAACTGAATTTTTCTAAAATGTTTAGTCTTCCTGCTTTTCCCATTTGGTTTGCCAGCTTTTCATCATTTAACAATAGATTGACTTTGTCGGCAAAGTTTTTTTGAAAAACTTCAGGATTTTTTGGATTAAAATCGGTTCTAGAAACACTTTCGAGTTCGATTAAAAAACCAGTTTTTCCTTCTTGAATTATTTCAGGAATTCCGCCTACTGCACTCCCAACAACTGGAGTTTCACATGACAAAGCTTCCAAATTGATAATGCCAAAAGGTTCATAAAGCGATGGACAGGCAAAAACTCGAGCATGGCTGTATAGCACTTTGACCTTTTCGCGTGGCAGCATTTCTGAAATTAAAATTATTCCATCTCGTTGGGCCTTTAAATCGGCAATAAGTTCTTCGGTTTCTTTCGCTATTTCTGGCGTATCCGGTGCTCCAGCACACAGTACGACTTGACAAGTTGTATTAAAATATTTCGCTGCAGCTATCAATTGTGAAATCCCTTTTTGGCGCGTAATTCTGCCCACAAAAAGCACAAAAGGAATCGCCGGATTTATTCCGTGTTCTTCTAATAATTGATTGTCAAAAGTTGGTTTGTAAAATTCTGGATCAATGCCATTGTGAATCACCGTTACTTTTTCAGGATTTACACCATAAGCTTCAACAACATCTGTTTTCATTTGTTGGCTAACAGCAATTACACCATCAGCTGTGTTGTACGCATGATTTTCTATCCATCGAGAAAGAAAATAGCCATTACCTAATTGTTCTATTTTCCATGGGCGATGGGTTTCTAAACTATGTGTAGTCAGAATTAAAGGTACTTGCAATAATTCGCGTGAAAATATTCCGGCCAGATGCGTGTACCAAGTATGGCAATGAACTACATCAGCTTCTAGCAGATGTTGCGACATTTCCACATTTTTACTCAAATTATGAAACATTTTGATGTGTGGATTAGTTTCATCTTCCATCTGATTTAATGAAGATTGAATACCTAAAACGTTCATTGATGTTAAATGATCCTCTTGATTTCCAAAACAGCGTACTTCAACGTCCCCCAATTTGGCTAATTCCTGACTTAGAAAATCAATATGAACTCCAGCGCCACCGTATATATTTGGAGGAAATTCATTAGTAAAAAGTGCTATTTTCATACAGAAAACAAGATTTAATAGGTGATGGAGTTTATAATTTCTGAAAATTAAGAAAATAAAATGTTTTTACTACATTTATAATTATATAAAACGCTGAAAACGCAATTTTTATGGAACAAACCCTTTCTTGGCAAGATTTTGAAAAAGTAGAAATGCGAATTGGCACCATTATAGAAGCCAAAGATTTTCCACAAGCCAGAAAGCGTGCACTTCAATTGACAATAGATTTTGGAACCGAAATCGGAATCAGAAAATCTTCAGCACAAATAACAAAACGTTACGCTAAAGAAGATTTAGTGGGTAAACAAATTGTAGCTGTTGTGAATTTCCCAAAGAAACAAATTGGCAATTTTATGAGTGAATGTTTGGTTTTGGGTTCGGTAAACGAGGAAGATATTGTTTTGCTGACTTCAGATATAAAAGTGGAAAACGGGTTAAGGATTGGATAAAAAAAATCCAAAACTAAATAGCTTTGGACTTATTCCTTTTTATTACGCTCCGCTCCATATAGTTCGTCTAGAGCTCGGGTGGCTTATTCCTTTTCACTATTCTAGATATCATCAAAATCAATATCGGTAAAACTTTTTTCCGACGCTGGTTTCTGCTCTACCTGTTCGCTAACGTTAGAGTCTTCTGTCGTTTCTTGTGTATATTCTCTTTTGAAATCTTTTTGATGTCTTTCAGAGATTACTTCTTCACCTTTGTGGTTCAAAACATAAGCGGTCATTTCTTCTAAAATTTCAGAGAAAGCTGCGAAGTCTTCTTTGTATAAATAAATTTTATGCTTTTTGAAATGAAAAGAACCATCTTCTTCTGTAAACTTTTTACTTTCGGTAATGGTTATGTAGTAATCATCCGCTTTTGTAGCTCTCACATCGAAGAAATAAGTTCTTCTACCAGCTCTTAAAACTTTAGAAAAAATCTCATCTTTTTCTAACATATCATTTTCTCTCATATTCTTTCTGTCAATTAGGGGTGTTTCTATCTAGTTCAAAAATGATAAATTTTTTGTTACCAAACAACATTTAATTTAATTCTTTTTCTGAAAGTTGTTTCGCATATAGTTCGGCATAATAACCGTCTTGGTTTACTAATTGATTATGAGTGCCTTCTTGAATGATTTGTCCTTCGTCAATAATGATGATCTTATCTGCGTTTTTTGCAGAAGAAACTCTGTGGCTTACAATAATGGTTGTTTTGTCTTTAGAAATATGTAATAAATTATTCAAAATTTGCTCTTCGGTTTCGGTATCAACAGCTGAAAGACAATCGTCAAACAATAGGATTTTCGGATTTTTAATAATCGCTCGCGCAATTGAAACACGTTGCTTTTGACCACCGGAAAGTGTGATGCCACGCTCACCTAAAATAGTTTCGTATTTTTTTTTGAAATTCACAATATTATCATGAACTACCGCTTCTTTAGCAGCGTTAATTACTTCTTCGTCGGTAGCATTTTCCTTTCCGAATTTGATGTTGTTTTTAATCGTGTCCGAAAAAAGAAAAGCATCTTGCGGCACAATGCCAATGCTGTTTCGCAAGTCATTTAAATTTACTTCGTCTATCCTTTTGCCGTCGATAGTTATTGTCCCTTCTTTGATGTCATTCATTCGGGTAATCAATGATAAAATGCTCGATTTTCCCGAACCTGTTTTTCCTAAAATGGCTAATGTTTCTCCTTTATTTACGGTAAAAGAAATGTTTTGCAACGCAGTAATTTCAGTATCTTCATAAGTGAAAGTTACATTTCTGAATTCTATTTCACCTTGAATGTTGGTTTTCTTAGTGGTTTTATTTTTTATTTCGGGTTCAATTTTCAGGAATTCATTAATTCTTTTTTGTGACGCTTCAGCTTCCTGAACTAATGAAGAAACCCAACCAATAGAAGCGACAGGCCAAGTTAACATATTAACGTACAAGATAAATTCGGCTATAGTTCCAATACTTTTTATGGTTCCGTCGATGTACATCATTCCACCAAAATAAATCACAATCAAATTGCTAACGCCAATCAACGCCAACATTAACGGTCCAAAAAGTGATTGAACTCCCGCCAAACTCATGCTTTTGGATTTACTTTCTTTAGCCAAATCATCTAAATTGCTCTGATATTTATTTTCCAAAGCATAGGCTTTTACGACACGAATTCCGGAAAATATTTCCTGTGTAAAACTCGATACTTTAGACAAATATTGTTGGAAAATTGTACTTCGTTTATTGATTTCCTGACTTAATTTGAAAATGATAAAAGCAAGGATTGGCAACGGCAGAATAGTATATAAAGTAAGTCGAGGCGAAACATTAAACATATATATGATAACAACAGTAAAACTGATAAAGGTATTTATAGAATACATCACAGCAGGTCCAACATATTGTCTAACTCTGGCAACATCTTCACTTATGCGGTTCATTAAATCACCAGTTCGGTTGCGTTTATAGAAATTTTGGTCCAGAACTTCATAATGTTTAAAGACTTCATTCTTCAAATCAAATTCAACATGGCGCGACATTACAATCAATGTTTGACGCATAAAGAATCGTAAAAGACCAGCAATCAATGTGGTAACTAATATCCAAAGAATGTTGTGAATTAATTCAGTTTTAATAATTTCACTGCTTACATTATTTCTATGAAAATCTTCAATAATCTTAAATGATTTACTAATCAATTTTGGGGTAAATAAAGAAAAAATCTGAGAGGCAATCGTCATGATAATTCCCAATAAAAAATGGAATTTATATTTGACAAAATATTTATTTAAATACTGAAGTTCTTTCATTGAAAATAAGCAAATCTGGATTTTAAAATCTATTTTTTATTAAAAGTCTAAAAAGATGTAAATTATTATATTCTTGATTTAAATTGATTTTATTACCAAATTACCAATCATTGCTGCTGTTAGTGAATTTTATTAAATATAGTTTTAATTTTCCACCGCCTTTTTTAAAACGTCTTAATTAATACACTTACAAAATGACCTCAAAAAACCACCAAAGCGGCGGAGCTTAAAAAAATGGATTTCGTTTTTGGTCAGCTATCTTTTGATAGTCACAAACAAATTGTTTTTTGTAATGACAAAGATACAGGATTAAAAGCAATTATTGGAATCCATAATACGGTAACGGAGCCAGCACTTGGCGGTATGAGAATGTGGAATTATGCCAACGAATGGGCAGCGTTGAATGATGTTTTACCTCTTTCACGCGGATTGACTTATAAGTTTGCCATAACAGGTTTGAATCTTGGTGGCGGAAAAGCCCTAATTATTGGTGATGCCAAAACAGATAAAACGCCGGAAATGATTACACGTTTTGGTAAGTTTGTAAATTCGCTTAGCGGAAAATACATCACGGCATAAGATGTTAGTACAACTACCGAAGATATGGATAGAATTCATGACATAACTAAATTTGTTGCCGGAATTTCTATCGAAAAAGGTGGTTCAGGTAATCGTTCTCCTATAATAGCTTTTGTTGTTGATATGGGAATGACAGCTGCAACAATCAATGACGATACGATTTATAAAATTAAAGCCGAAGTAATTTATTGTGCAGCCAATATTCAATTGGCAGTAAGCCGTTCACGGATCAATATTAAGAGAAAGAGGAATTGCTTATGCGCCTGATTTCTTGATTAATGCGGGTGGAATCATTAATGTTATGGCGAATTGGTTAAGTACGCTGAAGGCGAAGCAATCAGAAAAACAGAAAACGCTTCTAAATAAAGCCGTTTACTTCGTTAATTCGCCGCGCTCGTGTCAAAATATTTCATATTTTTGCAACGTGAAATTCGCTTTGTTAATTTTAAAAAGTTCTTACAGGTGTTAAACAGAAGACATATTCGAGTAAAAGTAATGCAATCCATTTATGCATTACATCAAAAAAATTCTGATGATATTGAAAAAGAAGAGAAATTTTTGCTTCACAGTATTGATAGTATTCAGGATTTGTATTTAATTATGATGTCTTCACTGATTGAAATTAGAAAAAAAGAAGTTGTCTTTTTAGAAGCTTCAAGCAAAAAACATTTAGCTTCACCGGAAGAAAAAAATCCCAATAGAAAATTTGTCAACAATGCGGTTCTTCAATTATTGGAAGGAAGCAGCTCGTTAAGTATTGCTTTAGAGAAAAGAAAAATCAACAATTGGTCGATGAACGATGATTATATTTTGATTTTATTAAATGAGATCAAACAAAGTTCGTTTTATCGAAACTACATGAGTACTAAGAAAAGTTCTTTTGAAGAAGATAAAATATTTGTAGTAGATATGTTTACCGAACTGATTGCTCCAAATGAGAAGTTATACGAATATCTGGAAGACAATAAACTAACATGGGTTGATGATATTCCGTTAGTGAATACTCAAATTCAGAAACAATTGAAGCAGATTTCAGAAGCCGACGAATTTAGAGTAGCCAAATTATATAAAGACCAAGAAGATAAGGAATTTGTAAGTCTGTTGTTCAGAAAAACAGTTCTTAACGAAGTCGAATTGGCCAAAGAATACATCGACAAAACACCAAATTGGGATGCCGATAGAATTGCAGA
>CALQCV020000013.1 GCA_943329165.2 Candidatus Nitrotoga sp. CP45
ATTCGCTCCAGTTGGTTTTAGGTGTTTTACTTTTAGCGTTTCATCGGTGACCACTTTCCAATTGTAAAATTTGCAAAGCAATTCATCAACAGTGTCCCAACCCATGGCTGGTTTTAATCCACCAATTTGTTGGAAGCATTCTTTGCGATATGCCTTAAATGCGCCACGAATATGATCTTTATCGGTTAGGTTTTCTAAAATCCAATCACCATTTTTTTCTATGTAGGCAAAACCACCTACCATTCCAATTGTTGAATCGGATTGAAAATGTTTGATTATAGTTTCAAAATAATTGGTCGGAAAAATCAAATCGGCATCGGATTTTACGATGAAATCATAGTTGTCATCTAAAGTTTCCAAACCTTTTTGAAATGCCTGAATTACTTTGCTTCCGGGAAGATGAATGGCTTCGGAGGTTTTATTGACTAATGAAATCCAAGGATATTTTTCGGCGAAAGCCAAAACGATATGAGCAGTTTTATCAGTAGAATTATCATTGACCACCACTATTTTTTTTGGCAAAACCGTTTGTTCCACCAACGATTGTAATGTTAGCGTAACAAAGTTTTCTTCATTATAAGTTGGAATGACAATATAGTATTTCATCAAGATGAAAGATTAGTCTTTTTTCTATATTCTATTTTCTCTTTTCTGCGTAAACCATATAATATCTCGGAGTGAAATATCGCAACAAAGGGCGGAAACCAAATTTTTTAACCGGATGTGTAAACTTTTGACGATCAATAATTTTCCAACCTGTTTTTTCTAAAAGCCAATCCAATTGCCAATCTTCAAATTCGTGGTAATGCCTATCCCATTTATCAGTTTTGCTTCTATAAGCTGAAGAAAACCATAAACGCAGTGGAATTGAAATTAATAATTTGTCGCATTTTACGTTTTCCAAAACGGTGTAGGGATTTAACAAATGTTCAAAAATTTCAAAACCGGTAAAGACATCATAGCTTTCATTTTGTAATGCAGATTGGTCGTTATCCAAATCCTCGCCTTTAGTATTGATAACGGTATAACCATTTTCTTCCATGATTTTTGAAAATGGATTTGACACACCAAGATCAAAAATGGCTTCTGAAGTCTGAATGTGTTTTTGCAGAAAAGCTAATGTTAAAGTAAAGCGTTTGCTTGGATATGTTTTTTCATACATGATTGAAGAAATTGGATTGCAAATTTACTTTTTTCTTCCAACTTCTAACTTCCAACTTCCAACTTTTTTACATTTTATAGACGATAGCATTCACATTCATTCCGGCACCAACCGATGCAAAAAGGATAACATCCCCTTTTTTAATCGAATGATTTCCAAGTTCTCCTTTTACCAATAAATCATATAGCGTTGGAACGGTTGCCACACTAGAGTTTCCTAATTTATGAATGCTCATCGGCATAACCTCGTCAGGTGGTGTTTGATTGTGAAGTTTATAGAATCTTTGAATAATAGCTTGATCCATTTTTTCATTAGCTTGATGGATGAGAATTTTTTTAATATCTCTAATATCGATGCCGCTATTCTCTAGACATTCTTTCATGGCTTTTGGGACTTGACTTAAAGCAAATTCGTAAATTTTACGTCCGTGCATTTTGATATAACGCACATCTGGATCATGCGTTTTATTAAATGAATTCCCAAAAAATAAATAATAGGCTTCATCGTAAGTGAAGGTTGCTGATTCGTGAGCAAGGATTCCACCTTCTTCATCAGTGGCTTCAATGACAGTGGCGCCTGCTCCGTCAGAATAAATCATAGAATCTCTATCATGCAAGTCAACTACGCGGGAAAGTGTTTCCGCTCCAATAACCAGACATTTTTTTGCCATTCCGGCTTTTATAAAAGCTTGTGCTTGAACAACACCTTCAACCCAACCCGGACATCCAAAAAGCATATCATAACAAACGCATTTCGGGTTTTTGATACGCAAATCAAATTTCACTCTAGTTGCCAAACTAGGTAATAAGTCGGTTTGGATAGCTCCTTTTTTTACATTTCCAAAGTTGTGGGCAAAGATGATATAATCCAATGTTTCAGGGTCAATTTTTGAATCTTCAATGGCTCTTTTTGCAGCAATAAAAGCAATGTCAGAAGTTTGCAAATCATCAGTAACATAGCGACGTTCTTGAATACCTGTTATTTCTAGAAATTTTTCGGCAACAATATCATTCGCATGCGGAAAAAGTGTTCCGTCATCATTCAAAAAAACGTGTTCAGCAAAATCTTTATTGGATACTATTTCAGTCGGAATATAACTTCCAGAACCGGTTATTTTTATATTCATAATCTTAAATATTTCATTGCGAAATTATAAATAAAAGCCATTGAATGTTATAAAATATAAATAATCAGGATTTAATTATGAATATTTTTAATATTGATTACTAAAATTGAGAAAATCACATCATTTTGCCTTTTTCTTGCGCTATTTTTATCTGCATCATGGTGCCAATATTTACAGCTTGTGTTTTTATTTGTTCTGCTTTTTCACCCTTGAAGTTCTCATCAACAGTAGAAAAAAAATGGTCAAGCCAAATTTTAAACAGCTCAGGTGAAAGGTATTCTTTAGCATTTATATCCAAATGTATTTGGGTCAAATTCTTTACATAACCACCAGTTCCAAGAATTGCTTGTGACCAAAACGTAACCAAAACAGGTAGATGTTCTTCGATTTTTATTTTAACTACATCGGTAAAAATATAGCTGATGGAATCGTCAGCCAAAAGTTTTTTGTAGAACTCATCAACTAGTACATAAAGGTCTTGTTGGGTTTGAATGTCATTCATCTTTTTAGTCATCAGATCATAAAGTCAAAAGTCGAATGTCAAGTGCTTTAGACTTTATGACATTCGACTCTAAGACGTTACGACTTTTAATTTTACATATACGCTTCAATTGGCGCACAAGAACAAACTAAGTTTCTGTCGCCATAGGCATCATCAACACGACGAACGCTTGGCCAAAATTTAGTATCGTGAATATAATCCAACGGATAAGCCGCTTGTTCACGGGTGTATGGATACACCCAAGTATCAGCAGTTAGCATAGCCAAAGTGTGTGGTGCATTTTTCAAAACGTTATTAGCATTGTCAGCAGAAGCCGTATCAATTTCTTTTCTGATAGCAATCATGGCATCACAAAAACGATCTAATTCGGCTAAATCTTCAGATTCTGTTGGTTCAATCATTAAAGTTCCGGCAACCGGGAAAGAGACCGTTGGTGCATGGAAACCATAATCTATCAAACGTTTTGCGATATCAGTGACTTCAATTCCGTTTTGTTTAAATGATCGACAATCCAAAATCATTTCGTGCGCAGCACGTCCCATTTCTCCAGAATATAAAACCGGATAATGTTCTTCTAAACGAGCTTTCATATAATTAGCATTCAGAATGGCATGTTCGGTTGAACTTTTCAAACCTTCTGCGCCAAGCATTGTGATATAACCGTACGATATCAAACAAACCAGAGCCGAACCATAAGGCGCGGCAGAAATGGCTGTGATAGCTTGGTCTCCACCAACTTTAATTACAGGATTTGTTGGAAGGAAAGGGACCAGTTTTTCGTTGACACAAATTGGTCCAACTCCAGGTCCACCACCACCATGAGGAATAGCGAAAGTTTTGTGTAAGTTTAAGTGACATACATCAGCTCCAATTGTTGCCGGATTTGTTAATCCAACTTGCGCATTCATATTGGCACCATCCATATACACCAAACCGCCATTGTCATGGATGATTTTGGTGATTTCACAAATAGCACTTTCAAAGACGCCGTGCGTTGATGGGTAAGTTACCATCAGTGCTGAAAGATTAGCTGCGTGTTCAATTGCTTTGGCTCTTAAATCTTCCACATCAATATTTCCGTTTTCCATGGTTTTGGTCACAATAATGTGCATTCCTGCCATTGCTGCCGAAGCCGGATTGGTTCCGTGTGCCGAAGATGGAATCAAGCACACATTTCTGTGATTGTCGCCACGTGATAAATGATACGCACGGATCGTCATTAAGCCAGCATATTCGCCTTGTGCGCCGGAATTTGGTTGCAAAGTAGTTCCGGCAAAACCAGTAACTATGTTTAATTGTTGTTCTAATTTTTTAAGCATTGTGATATAACCTTCTGCTTGCTCAATCGGAGCAAAAGGATGGATGCTGTTCCAGTTTGCCATTGATAATGGTAGCATTTCGGCAGCGGCATTTAGTTTCATCGTACAAGAACCTAACGAAATCATCGAGTGATTTAGCGATAAATCTTTGCGTTCTAATTTTTTGATATAACGCATCAACTGGGATTCCGAATGGTGGTTATTGAATACATCGTGCATCAAGAAAGCTGATTTCCTTTCCAAACCGGAAACAAAATTATCAGAGGTTGATAAGTTAGCAATGCTTACTTTATCTTTTCCGGCAGCTTCTGCAAAAATCGCAATGATTTGATTGATGTCAGCAATCGAAGTCGTTTCGTTTAATGAGATTGAAATCGTATCGGCATCAACATAATAGAAATTCACTTCGTTTTTCTCTGCAATCGCTTTTACTTTTTGTGCATCAGCTTTCACTGAAAGGGTATCAAAGAACGCTGAATTTGTTTGGTAAACGCCTATTTTATTCAAAGCATCTGCCAATGTAACTGCTGATGAATGTACTTTGTTAGCAATATATTGCAATCCTTTTGGCCCGTGATAAACGGCGTACATTCCGGCCATAACGGCTAATAAAACTTGGGCAGTACAGATGTTAGAAGTTGCTTTTTCACGTTTGATGTGTTGTTCGCGAGTTCCTAAAGCCATACGCAAAGCACGTTTTCCGTTAGTATCGATAGATACTCCGATGATTCTTCCCGGCATAGAACGTTTGTACTCTTGTTTAGTAGCGAAGAATGCAGCGTGAGGACCACCATAACCCATTGGGATACCGAAACGTTGGGTGGTTCCAACAACTACCGTAGCTCCCATTTCTCCTGGAGATGTCAACTTCGTCAACGATAAAATATCGGCAGCAACAGCAACTTTAATTTCGTTTTCATTTGCTTTAGCGATAAATGCGCTGTAATCATTTACCTGGCCATATTTGCCCGGATATTGAAGAATTGCTCCGAAGAATTCAGTAGAGAAATCAAAAGTTTCGTGATTTCCAATTACTAATTCGACACCAATAGGAGTAGAACGTGTATGCAAAACGGATATTGTTTGCGGTAATACTTCTTCTGAAACGAAGAATTTATTCACATTGTTTTTCTTTTGGTCGCGAGATCGGACGTCAAACAATAACGCCATGGCTTCAGCAGCAGCAGTACTTTCATCTAATAAAGAAGCATTCGCGATTTCCATTCCGGTCAACTCGATAACTGTAGTTTGGAAATTCAAAATGGCTTCCAATCTTCCTTGTGCAATTTCGGCTTGGTATGGCGTATATGCAGTGTACCAACCCGGATTTTCAAAAATATTTCGTTGAATTACAGCGGGAATAATTGTTGGGTGATACCCCAAACCGATATACGATTTGAATACTTTATTTTTTTTACCTAATTCTTGAATGTGATTTAAATATTCATATTCTGTCATTGGCGAATCCAAATTCAACTTATTTTTCAAACGAATATCTTTCGGAATCGTTTCGTAAATCAGTTGGTCAAAGTTTTCAACACCTATGGTTTTGAACATGTGGTTTAGGTCGCTATCACGCGGACCTATGTGGCGTAGTGCAAATGCATCTGTTCTCATTAAATTGTAAATTCTAAGGGTTTTAGTCGTGCATGTTTTTAACGCCAACAAAAGTAAATATTAATGTTTTAATTGTATGCTAAACAAAGTGTAATGTTTTGATAATTTTTCAACCAAAAGACGTGCTTATTAACAGTTTCATTACTTTTGAAAATGAGTTTTTTAAAGCAACTTTTCGATTTTTACATTAAATCTTCACTACACGTTGGTCTTGCGGTTTTGAGTTTGGTTTATGTTACTGCTTTTTCTGATGATTTGTATAAAGATATCGTGTATCCAAGTTGTGTTTTTTTTGGAACTGTCCTTGGGTATAATTTTTTAAAATATTTTTATGTTTTCTGGAGTGGAAATTTTAATTCTAAAAAACATTACTGGATTTTGACAGTTAGTATTTTGGCTGCAATTGGTTTTGTTTTTTTCTTTTTGTGGTTAAAAAGAAGTGTTCAAATTAACATTATAATTTCAGGAATAGCTGTTTTGGTTTATCCATTATTGCGGAAATATGGTTGGGTGAAATTATTTTTAGTGAGCATTGTTGTCACCTACGTATCCGTGTATATTCCTTTTCAAACTGTCAAATGGTTGCCTTTTGATTTTTATGTGAGCTTGACACAACGTTTTTTTATTCTTACTAGTTTACTTATTCCATTTGAAATTTTAGATAGTAAAACCGATTTGGAAACTATGAATACGCTACCACAATTTTTTGGTATTAATCGGACTAAAATTTTTGGAATAGCATTGGTAATTCCGTTTATGGTTTTAGAATTTTTCAAGTCAAATTCAAGTTATATTGTTATTGTTATTGCCATTATAACTGTACTTTTTATTCGATTTACTACATTAAAACGAAATCAATATTATACTTCTTTTTGGGTGGAAAGCATTCCGATTTTGTGGTGGGTTTTGTTGATGGTATTCCAATAAAAAACCGTCTCGTTAAATTAACGAAACGGTTTCCCTATCTAAAATATCTACTTTGTCTAACAATCTAAGAAGTCTAAATCAATCCCGCTCGTTTCAACAGCGCTTCCGGTTTTGGTTCCTGTCCGCGGAAACGTTTGTATAATTCCATAGGCAATTCGGTACCGCCTTTTGATAATACGTTTTCTTTGAATTTGGTTGCGACTTCTTTATTGAAAATTCCTTTTTCCTGAAAATACGCAAAGGCGTCTGCATCGAGAACTTCTGCCCATTTATAGCTATAATAACCTGAAGAATAACCACCCTGAAAAATATGCGAAAAAGAAACACTCATGCAATTTTCTGCTACATCAGGATATAAAGATGTTCCATCAAAAGCCAATTTTTCAAAGGCTTTTACATCAGAAATTTGGTTTGGATCCTTGCTGTGGAAAGCCATATCCAGTATCCCAAAACTCAATTGGCGTAAGGTTGCCATTCCTTCCAAAAAGCTCGCGCTTTCCTTTATTTTAGTGACATATTCCTGCGGAATGATTTCCTCGGTTTCATAATGTTTGGCAAAAATCGCCAAGGCTTCCGGTTCGTAACACCAGTTTTCCATCACCTGACTTGGCAATTCCACAAAATCCCAATATACTGATGTTCCCGATAAACTTGGATAGGTAGTATTGGCTAACATGCCATGTAAGGCGTGACCAAACTCGTGGAACAAAGTGGTTACTTCATTAAACGTCAATAAGGATGGCTTAGTTTCCGTTGGCGGCGTAAAATTACAAACTATAGAAACATGTGGTCTTTCGTTAATGCCATCTTTAATGTATTGTGGTTTGAATGATGTCATCCAGGCTCCGTTGCGTTTGCCTTTTCTTGGAAAAAAGTCTGTGTAGAAGACAGCCACTAAATTTCCTTCGGAATCTAGTACTTCAAAAGTTTGCACATCTTCATGGTATTTATCAATATCAAAAACTTCTTTGAATGAGATTCCAAATAATTTTTCAGCAACAGTAAAGGCTCCGTTCAACACATTTTCCAGTTTGAAATATGGCTTTAGTTGTTCGTCATCAAAATCGAAAAGTTTTTGTTTCAGTTTTTCAGAATAGTAAGCGCCATCCCATTTTTCGAGTTGGTCAATTCCATCTACCTCTTTTGCGAAAGCGGTTAGTTGGGCAAATTCTTTTTCAGAAGCTGGTTTGGCTTTGGCTAATAAATCATTTAAAAACGACTTTACTTTTTCCGGGCTTTGCGCCATTCGTTCTTCCAGAACAAAATCGGAATGGGTTTTATAACCCAATAAATTAGCGCGTTCAAAACGCAATTTGGCAATCTTTAGCGTAATTTCCTGGTTGTCGAATTCATTATTTTGGAATGCTTTTTTGCCGTTGGCAATAGCTAATTCTTTTCGTAGTTCACGATTGTCGGCATACGTTACAAACGGAATATAACTTGGATAATCTAAAGTGAAAATCCAACCTTCTAGGTTTTTTGATTTTGCCAGACTTTCTGCCGCTTCAATTGTTCCTTCAGGTAAACCTTTTAAATCGTTTTTATGGGTAATATGCAATTGATAACTGTTGGTTTCCGCTAGGACATTTTCACCATAAGTCAGTTTTAGTTTGGATAAATCCGTATCAATTTCACGCAAACGTGTTTTTTTATCCTCTGAAAGTAAGGCTCCATTTCGGGAGAAACTTTTGAATTTTTTATCTAATAATGTTGCTTGTTCTGCTGATAAATTCAGCATATCTTTTTGTTCGTAAACTGCTTTTACGCGTTTGAATAAATCTTCGTTAAGTGCGATATCATTGCTAAAAGCGGTTAGTAACGGAGAAATATCTTGTGCAATTTTCTGCATTTCGTCACAGGTTTCCGCTGAATTCATATTAAAGAAAATAGACGATAATCTATCCAATGATTCGCCTGAAAAATCTAAAGCTTCGATAGTGTTTTCGAAAGTTGGCGCTGCAGGATTGTTGGTTATGGCATCGATTTCGGCTCTTGCTTTAGCTATGTTTTCTTCGAAAGCAGCTTTGTAATCTTCTAATTTGATTTGGCTAAATGGTGCCGTGTTATGTTTGGTGTTGAATTTTTGTGTTAATATTTTCATAGTTATTTTAACATTAAGAAGTTAAGGAAAATTAAGGTTTTCATTAAGCTAAATGAGACTTAATGTCATTCTTAATTACTTAATGGTTTTATTTATTTCTTCATCTCATCCGATGATTTATTCACCGCGTCTTTTAAGCCCTCCTTGTATAAAATGATTTTATCGAGTACGCATTTGTCGTTACTTCCTATGATTTGTGCGGCCAAGATTCCGGCATTCTTAGCTCCGTTTAAGGCGACTGTGGCTACGGGTACGCCGGCCGGCATTTGTAATATGGATAAAACTGAATCCCAACCGTCGATTGAATTACTCGATTTTATCGGAACACCAATTACGGGCAAAGGTGACATGGATGCTACCATTCCAGGTAAATGTGCGGCGGCGCCGGCACCCGCAATGACTACCGACACGCCTCTTAGGTGAGCATTTTTGCTAAACTCGAATAATTTTTCTGGAGTTCTGTGAGCCGATACAATGTCGACTTCCGTCTCGATATCAAATCCGTTTAAGATGTCGATTGCTTCTTGCATGATTGGTAAGTCGCTTTGGCTTCCCATGATGATGGCTACTTTCATATTAATTGATAATTAAAAATTGATAATTAATAATTATTTCGCAATGACGCGAATGGTATTCTTTACTTCTTCGGCAATTCTTCTTGCTTTCTTCATATCCTCATTTACAATCGTTACGTGTCCCATTTTTCTAAATGGACGTGTTTCACGTTTGCCATAAATGTGTGGTGTTACGCCATTAATTGCCATGATTTTTTCGATGTTTTCATAGATGACGTTTCCGCTATATCCTTCGGCACCGACCAAATTTACCATAATTCCGGCAACTTTACTAGTCGTATCTCCCAAGGGCAAACTCAAAATGGCCCGTAGGTCATTTTCAAACTGCGAAGTATAACTGCCTTCTATGCTGTAATGGCCTGAGTTGTGGGGTCTTGGTGCAACTTCGTTGACTAAAATTTCATCGTCATGCGTTTGAAACATCTCAACTGCCAATAATCCAACATGGTTAAAAGCTACGGAAACTTTCAATGCTACTTCGGTCGCTTTTTGAGCTACTTTTTCGTCAATTCGGGCTGGGCAAATTACATATTCCACTTGATTGGCTTCGGGATGGAATTCCATTTCTACGACGGGATATGTTTTTACTTCACCGGAAGCGGAACGGGCAACAATTACCGCCAGTTCGTTTTTAAAGGCTACCATTTGTTCGGCGATACATTCTACATCCGGTAAACTTTCAAAATCCGAAATTGAACGCACTACTTTTACACCGTTTCCATCGTAACCAAACTGGGCGCTTTTCCAAACGAATGGCAGTTGGATTTTAGATTGTTGATTAACGATTTTAGATTTTAGATTTTGAATATTTTCGAATCGCTGATAAGGTGAAGTTGGAATATTATTTATAACATAAAAATCTTTTTGATTTCCTTTGTTTTGTATCAATCGCAAAGTCTTAGGTGAGGGGAAAACTTTCAGTCCATCGGCTTCTAGTTTGTCCAAAGCGTCAAGATTTACATTCTCAATCTCGATGGTTAAAAGATCTACTTTTTTACCAAAATCATAAACGGTATCAAAATCCATTAAATCACCAATAAAGAATTTTGTAGCGCCAAATTGTGATGGTGCTTCCTTGCTTGGATCTAAAACATAGGTTTGAATGTCGAATTTTCGGGCTTCGGCCAATAGCATTTTTCCTAATTGTCCGCCACCGAGAATTCCAAGTTTAAATTCGGATGAGAAGTAGTTCATTGCAGTTGTGTTTGAGCAAAGATACTATTCAATTGATAATGGACAATTGATAATTGGTAATTTTAGTTATTGATTTTTCTTAAAATATCTTTTACAGCAAACAGATTTGAAATTCAGAATTCATTTGTAGAAAAAATTATCTTCTAATTATAACTTTTTTACTGATGTTGCCATTAACGGTATTTATTTTAAAACTATATATTCCGATAGATAGATTTTGGACATTAACCGTGAAAGAGTTGCTTGTTAACGGATTTCTATAAACACCAAGTAGTTTGCCATCGATGGTGTAAATGGTAATATCATTGATAGTTGAAGTTGAATTTACACTAACTGTTTCTGCACTTGGGTTTGGATAAATTATGACTTTGTTACTATGGTTAAATGATTCAGTACTTAATAAAACATCATTATAACAAGATGGAGGAACGCTGTTTTGGGTATTAATTAAACTGGTAATTTTATTTCCGCCAAATCCGATATTGTTGGTATGATCATAAAAAGTTAAATCTAAAATTGGATTGCTGACACCAAACCAATCCTGGAGAATTGTGCTAAATACTCTTCTGTAATCGTGTTGTACCGTTTGTACCTGAAAATTATTTCCAGCAATGGCTTCGCTCAAATTAATATTTGTACCTGATATTCCGGCATTTAGTGAGCTTCCAAAAACAAACATTGGTGCAATCTCACCATGATCGGTTCCTAGATTACCATTCTCGCCAGCTTTTCTGCCAAATTCTGAAAAAGTTACTGCAAGCACATCATCTCCAATATTTTGATTATTTAAATCGGTTATGAAATTGGTTACAGCTTCAGAAACTTGGGTTAATAAATCGGCATGGCTTCCAGTATGAGGTGTTGTATTTGATGCCACTTGTAAGTCATGAGTGTCAAAGCCACTAATTTTTACCAAATAAACTTTAGTTTCTAACCCACCGGAAATGAATTTTGCAACGCTTTTTAACTGATTAGATAAACTTGTATTTGGATAAGTTATAGAATTTGAACCGGCATTAAATGCAGCCGAAATAGTTTGGGCATAGGTATTTGTTGAAGTGTCATTATTTAAAATATATTGAATTAAATCGCCGTATTCAGAGTTTGGTATTGTTGTGGGAGCAATTCCGCCCAATCCGTTTACGATCGAATAAAAACCTGACGGATCTTGACCGTTAATATTCAATGACATTCCGTGTTCTACTTCGCCGTGAAATCCTAATGAGTTTTCGCTACTTCCTAATTGAATCCCCAGAGGAAAATTAGCAGTTAAAAAATTGGCATAATAATTTTCTAAAAAACGCCCAACCCAACCACTATCCAAAACGTTATTTGCCGGAGTTCCATCACCACCAGTCAACCATAAATCGGTTGATTTGAAATGCGATTTATCTTGTATTGGGTAACCAACACCTTGAATTAAACGCATCAAACCGTCGTCATATAAGTTTTTAAAGCCCGTCAAAGCGGGATGAAGCCCAACTTGATTTTCAAGCGGAAGAGTAGAGTCTAAATTAATTATTCCGTTACTTCCTCCTACGTTATTTAATTTTATGTTTGGTCGCAAAGCGGCATAAGTGTCGTATTGATTAATAGGCACAACAGTATTCAATCCGTCATTAGCACCAGAAAGTTGAATTAACACAATTTTTTTAGCATTTACATTAGGACACGTTTTCAATCCAGCTGAATTGAACAATGCAAAAACCTCAGTCGGTAAAAGACTTAAAGCACTTGCTGTTGCAGTTAATTTTATAAAGTTTCTTCTTTTCATCGGGCTTGTTTTTAAAAAACTTGTGACTCAGGAGCACTTAAGATTTTGGTTAGCAATAATTTCAGACGAGGCTCTACAACAGCATTATTATTTGATGTGATAAAAGTTTGCCAGGCACCTGTCCAGTAATATTCTGCTAACCCCTGAAGTAAAAAAGAATTCATAAGATAATTTATCCTGTCAACATCAGGTTCTTGTCCAAATAGCGCATTACATAATTCAGTTGTTAAAACAAATGGATCAGAAGCATTCGAAATTAAACCACCATTTTTGATTACATCTGAAATATAAATTTTTCCGGCTATATTATTATTTCCGCTAATTCTGTTAAAGCCATCTAATAATGATTCTCCCAGACGATATCTTGCAATTAGGGTAGAAGATGAAATCCAATTTTTATCATAAGACGGGTCTTGATAATAGGCAAGATGACCAGCCACATTATCGGGACCAAATAAAGACATATTGCTTCCTAATAAATAGGTGTCATGAACAAAATTTCTGTAAAAAGTATTATAAAAAAAGGTTGCATTTGTGGTTGGATCTGGAATCGTCGCTTGTAAATAGGTGCAGATTTCAGATACTTGTTGTAATGGAGATTTAATTATTGCTCCGATAGTTTCATCAATAGCACTTGAATCATCCATATCATAAAAATGTTGACTTTCTAATAACCTTCTCAAAACCGGAAGTATTTCGTAGCCGTTACTATATAAATCTTGAGCAAGAGGTGTGATGATATCGGTTTCTACCTCTGGCGTTATGAGACCTTTCACAAAATAGATGTACATTTTCCGACAGATATTCTTAGCGGTCGCTGTTTGGTTAAAAACCATTTCTACATAAGTGTTGAGTTCAATATCCATGGAAGCTGCATCAGCGGCTCCGTTTATTATGGCATTTGAAAAAGCAGCACTAAAAACTTTTGTTCCGGTATTATGTTGCCCAAAACTATTCTGTCCTTTTGGAATTCCTGTGGTAGCATCAATAATCGTTCGGTCTGCTTTTCGTTTAAATCCTGTTAAAACTTTTGCAGTCGCAACAATATCAGCTTCGGTATAGTTGGTATAATTTCCCGGTGCAATTTGCTCTCCTTTTCCTATTGTAAACAACTCTAAAAATTCGCGAGCATAGTTTTCATTCGGCGAAATCGCGTTGTTTTCATTATTGTTTAAATAAAGAAGCATCGAATTACATAGCGTCATTTTTTTTGCTAATGTTTTGTAATTACCATAAGAGTAGAATAAAAGCAAGCGTAAATAATCATAAAAATCAGTTGAAGTACCTGTAGAATTTCCTTTTTCAATGGTAAACCTTGTGGAAAGAAAATGAGATAGTTTATATTTTAATGTGGGATCGTTTATAGCATTGTACCACCACCAACCTGAAACAATTATATTTTTTCTTTGTTGTCCATTAAACGTTGTCGATAAAGCAGTTGACTCTGTCCAATAACCGTCTCCGTTGGGATCAAATGGCAAATCCAGTGTTAACGGGTTGTTTGCAGTCAATAAATCTAATGCTTGCTGTGGCGTTAATGCAGAAAATTGACTGATTAAAGTTTTGGTGTATTTAAAACTAGCTCGTCTCAATAAATGTTTAGCATTTTTGTTTCCTAAAACAGCTGTATTTTGATTTAGCGATGCCATATATAAAAAGTTGTTTTTTAAAAGTTTACGTCTCTCAAAGAAGAAGAAAACAAATATAATTATCTTTTTTTAAAAAAGTCAAAATACTTGGTACTAAATAGTTATTACTTCGTAAATTTGCCACTTTATTTTAAAAACATCCACACATGATAAACCTTCACGACAAAACATTCGAGCCATTTATTTCTTCGGACGAAATTGATTTTGCAATCAAAAATATGGCTAAGCAAATGGATGATGATTTTTTTGACGAAGTACCTGTTTTTGTTGGAGTTTTGAACGGATCATTCATGGTTTTGTCTGATTTGATGAAACAGTATAGAGGCATGTGTGAAGTAAGTTTTGTGAAAATGGCTTCCTACGAAGGAACTTCATCTACCAACGATGTGAAACAATTGATTGGTCTAAATCAGGATTTGGAAGGAAGAACTGTTGTAGTTGTGGAAGATATTGTGGATACAGGAAATACAATTGAGGAATTGAAAGCCATCTTCAAACAAAAAAAAGTAAAGCATTTGAAAATCGCAACCTTGTTTTTCAAACCGGAAGCTTATAAAAAAGACATTAAAATTGATTACATTGGAATTAGAATTCCGAATAAGTTTATTGTTGGTTTTGGTTTAGACTACGATGGATTAGGAAGAAATTTAGCTGACGTTTATCAATTAGCACAATAACTCATAACTCATAATTATTTAAAATGATTAACATCGTTCTTTTCGGAAAACCAGGTGCAGGAAAAGGCACACAAGCTGAATTTTTAAAAGAAAAATACAATCTGACACATCTTTCAACGGGAGATATTTTTAGATATAATATAAAAAACGATACCGAATTGGGTCAACTTGCCAAAACCTATATGGATAAAGGCGATTTAGTTCCGGATGAGGTCACTATCAAAATGCTCGAAAGCGAAGTAGCTAGAAATCCAAATTCTGACGGTTTTTTATTTGATGGTTTCCCAAGAACTTTAGCACAAGCAGCAGCTTTGGATGTTTTTTTGGAATCAAAAGATCAAGGCATAACGGCAACTATAGCCTTGGAAGCTGATGATACTATTCTAGTGGCACGTTTGTTAGAAAGAGGAAAAACTTCAGGAAGACCAGACGATCAGGACGAAGAAAAAATCAGAAACCGTTATGACGAATACAATCAAAAAACGGCACCATTGATGGATTATTACAAAGCACAAGGCAAATTTCATTCAGTGGATGGCATCGGAACGATTGAAGAAGTAACAGAAAGACTGACTAAGGTGTTCGACAAATTATAAAAAAGTTTAAATGGTTATGAGTTTAACAGTTTAAACGCATAAACACATAAACGTATAAACTTAAAAAATGGAAATACTCATCATACTTTTTTTAATCCTGCTTAACGGCGTTTTCTCTATGTCGGAAATAGCGTTGATTTCGGCGCGTAAAAACCGTTTGGAAACCGCAGCAAAAAAAGGAAACAAAGGAGCAAAAGCAGCATTGGATTTAGTAAGTGCACCAAATAAATTTCTGTCAACAGTTCAAATCGGAATAACCTTAATCGGAATTTTAACCGGTATCTATTCCGGTGATAAAATAACGAACGATGTGCAAGGTTTTGTGGCGTCTTTTACATTTTTGAAGCCATATTCAGAAAGTATTGGTGTTGGAATAGTTGTGATAATCTTAACTTTTTTCTCTTTAGTTTTAGGAGAATTACTTCCAAAAAGAATTGGACTAAATTATCCTGAAGCTATTGCCAAAGGTGTTGCCGTTCCGATGAAAATGGTTTCTATTATAACAATGCCATTCATTTGGCTGTTAACCATTTCAACCGAAGGAATCTTGAAAATCCTGAAAATAAAACCAACGGCCGACGGAAAAGTAACGGAAGAAGAAATCAAGGCCATCATAAAGGAAAGTGCTGAAAGTGGCGAAGTGCAGGAAATTGAACAAGATATTGTGGAACGCGTTTTTCACATTGGCGACAGAAAAATCAATTCGTTGATGACACACAGAAAATCAATTGTTTATCTTTCACTTGAAGATACAATTGGGGAAATAAAAGCAAAAGTCTTAGACGAATTACACTCCGTTTATCCTATTTGTAATGAAAATTTAGACGATGTTGAAGGAATAGTATTGTTGAAAGATTTGTTTGCGGGATTTGAAAAAGGACCTTTTGATTTAAAATCTATAACTAAAGATCCTGTTTATTTAATAGAACATACTTCCGCTTATAAAGCATTAGAAAATTTCAAAAAATCAAAAGTACATTATGCTTTTGTCACTGATGAATATGGAATTTTTCAAGGTATAATTACATTGAATGATATTTTAGAAGCTCTAGTTGGAGACGCATCCGATTTTGATGAAGATGAATACCAATTGATATCAAGAGAAGACGGAACTTGGTTGGTTGACGGATTATATTCGTTACACGATTTTCTAACTTATTTTGATATGGATGAGTTGACCAACGATTATGAAGTGACAACCGTTAGCGGTTTAATTATGACCGAAATGGGTAAAATTCCAAAAGCAGGTGAAAAATTAATTTGGAACAAATTAGAAATAGAAATCATCGATATGGATGGGGTAAAGATTGATAAAGTGCTGGTGAAAGCGATAAAGGAATAAATAAGTTGATAGTCTCAGTCTCAGTTTACAGTTAGAACACTGTGATTGCGACTGCGACTGAAAACTGAATACTAGGAACTATGACAGAGGGAAATTTTGTAGATTACGTTAAAATATATGTTTCTTCTGGAAAAGGAGGAAAGGGTTCTTCGCATCTACATAGAGAGAAATTTATTGAAAAAGGGGGACCAGATGGTGGTGATGGTGGTCGTGGCGGTCACGTTATTTTAAAAGGAAACAAAGGTCTGTGGACATTGTTTCACCTCAAGTTTGCCCGTCATGTCAAGGCAGGTCATGGTGGCGATGGAGGAAGTTCGAGAAGTACGGGTCAAGATGGTGATGATATTATGATTGAAGTACCTTTAGGAACCGTAGTTCGCGATAAAGAAACCGACGAAATCTTGTTTGAAATAACCGAAAATGGTGAAGAAAGAATTTTGGCCAAAGGTGGAAAAGGCGGATTAGGAAACTGGAACTTTAGAAGTTCTACCAATCAAACACCCCGTTATGCGCAACCTGGAATGCCACCCGAAGAAGTGGATGTCGTTTTGGAGTTGAAGGTTTTAGCAGATGTTGGTTTGGTAGGTTTTCCAAATGCCGGGAAATCAACTTTGCTTTCTGTATTGACTTCGGCCAAGCCAAAAATTGCCGATTATCCGTTTACGACGTTGAAACCCAATTTGGGGATTGTTGCCTATCGCGAATTTAAATCCTTTATAATTGCTGATATTCCGGGTATTATTGAGGGTGCCGCTGAGGGAAAAGGATTAGGTCATTATTTCTTGCGTCATATTGAAAGAAACTCAACGCTTTTATTTTTGGTTCCGGCCGATGCCGATGATATCAAAAAAGAATATGAAATCCTGTTAGACGAATTACGTCGCTATAATCCGGAAATGTTAGACAAAGATAAATTGATTGTTATTTCTAAATGTGATATGCTTGATGAGGAATTAAAAGCCGAACTAAAAGCTCAGCTAAAAAAGGAAATCAAGGGAGTTCCTTTTATGTTTATTTCATCTGTGGCACAGCAAGGATTGA
>CALQCV020000014.1 GCA_943329165.2 Candidatus Nitrotoga sp. CP45
ATCAGGCTACGTTCCCGATTGATGTCCCTCATCTTTGTTTATTGATGACTTCAAAACCTAATGACAAAATCCTTGATAATTTCAGCGGAACATCGGTTACGGGTCAAGCTGTTATGGAACTTGGTCAAGGTAGATGTTATATAGGTTATGAACCATCGCCTGAATATATGGTCGCATCTAAAATTAGATTGTCAGAATATAAAGATGTCGCTTAATGATTAAACATTTACAACTATGATATCAAATACCGAACTTAAAAAACAACTAAAAAAGGATGGGTTAAATTTAGACGATAACCAACTGAATTCAATCCGAACCTTTTTGGTAAAGATGGCAACTATTGAGTATAATCAATATAGGGAACAGAAAAGTAAAGTTCAAAATTGCCAATCAAATTCAATTATTGAACTTAGCCATAACACAGAAGAATTAATCCTTAATATCGCTTAAGTATGAAAAATGTAATAATCTGTTCCCGTGTTTCAACTGACGAACAAGCACAGCAAGGGTATTCTTTGGAATACCAAGAAGAAATAATCACAAGATATTGCATCAATAAAGGATATAACATTATAAATTCCTTCAAAGAAGATTATTCTGCAAAGGATTTTAATCGTCCCCAATGGAAAAAAATTAAATCGGTAGTCCAAGAAAGAAGAAGAAAAACTGATTCAATTGATGCTATAATTTTTCTTCGTCCTGATAGATTTTCACGTAATCTTTTATTGTCCTTTTCTGAAATCGCAACATTATCAAAAATTGGATGTGAGATTGAGTTTGTAGAAGGACAGGTGGATGATTCTAACCCCGAAGCACTATTACTCCAAGCGATTGGATTTGCATTGCCAGAGGTTGAAAATCGCAAAATATCTAAACGTTCCAAAGAGGGCTCACACAAAGCACGTAAAAATGGGTGTTTCACAGGAACCCCACCAAAAGGTTATAGATGTGTGAGAATAGGAAAAGATTCTTCACTTGAGCTTAGTCAGGATGCGGACTTAATTCGTCAGGCATTTGAAAAAATGGCATCAGGACATTATACAGCCGATGAAGTGAGACGATGGTTGAATGGACAGGGGATTAAAATGTGTAAAAACCAATTTCCCAACATAATCAGAAATCTGACATATTCCGGTAAAATTTTGGTTAGAGCATTAGGGAATGAACCGGAGCAAATAGTTCAGGGGTTACATCCTGCCCTTATATCAGAGGAGTTGTTTGCAAAAGCAAATGATGTGTTGAGTGGAAGAAAAAGAAATATGGACTTTAAGAGTGATAAAATAAATCTATATCCTCTTAAAGGACATTTGTGCTGTCCAACTCACGGGAGAGCCTTGTCTGCCTATGCTTCAACAGGGAGGAGTGGAAATAAGTTTCACTACTACATCTGCACCAAACCCCACGTTAAATGTGATAGATACCCAATTGAAGATGTCCATAATCAAGTAGAGAGAATCTTGTCTAACATTCAGTTGTCTGCTCAATTGATGAATACCTACCGCACCACATTAGAAGGGTTATTTGAAAATGATGATATGAATAGAAAAAAGAACATCCAAAAATCATTAGATGAAGTTGAACGATTAAATAAAAGAAAGTCATTCATTGAAGAACAATATATGGATGGAGAACTTCCCTCACACGAGTATCAAGACCTTAAAAACAACATTAATACTCGGTTGTTTAATGAGAAAAACAAACTTCAAGAACTTCAAGAAGTATTATCTCCTTTTAGAGAATATTTGGACAAACAAGTTCCAATGTTAGAAGATTTGGTTGGGTTCTATAAATCGGTTGATGGGAGAACTAAAAACAAAATTCTTGGCTGCATCTTTTCAGAAAAGTTACATCTTGAAGAAAAAAAAGTTGCAACACCTAAATTCACAACTCCAATAGAACTTCTTCTCAATGCCAGTAAGGTTTTGCAAAATGGTAAAAATAAAAAAGAGGTCAAAAATGACCTCTTTTTACAATTTGCTCCCCCTCTTGGGCTCGAACCAAGGACCCTCTGATTAACAGTCAGATGCTCTAACCAACTGAGCTAAGGAGGAAGATAGTTTATCTTTTAAGCGGTTGCAAATATAGAACGATTTTTATTTTTTACAAATAAATAATCAAGAAAATTTTAAATAAAGATTATTTGTGAAAAATCGCCTTATAAATATCATTCCCGTTGGCAAATAGCAATAACGAAATAAGCAATACAAAGCCAACCATTTGGGCGTTTTCCAAGAACTTATCGCTAGGTTTTTTGCCGCTAATCAATTCGTATAATAAAAACATTACGTGACCTCCATCTAATGCCGGAATAGGTAATAAATTCATAACCCCAAGCATAATCGAAAGCAAGGCTGTAATGCTCCAAAAAGCTTCCCAACTCCAGGTGTGTGGAAATATATTAAAGATAGCTGCAAATCCACCAACGCCTTTGTAAGCACCCGTGCTAGGCGTAAAAATAGCTTTAAGTTGTTTTCCATAACTACTAAGTTGGTCCAGACCCTTGCTAATTCCGACGGGAATTGATTCAAAGAAACCATATTCTTCATTGCTTATTTTGTACAACCCCAACTTTTCTAAATCCTCATAAGGAATTTTAGAAGCGTAAGCAATTCCAAGTTTGGCACTATCGCTAACTTTGATATTTACTGCAATTGCTGCACCGTCTCTTTTAATGAGTGCGGGAACTGTTTTCCCTTTTAATGTATCTACTGCAGCCAGAACTTCATCTGCAAAATTTATAGGTTTTCCATTAAAGCTGGTAATGATATCTTTTGCCTTTAGCACTCCTTTATTTTGAGAATCATCCTGAACTTCTCTTATAATAAAAGGAAGGCGTAATTCTAATAGCGATGCTCTTTTGCCTTGCATCAATTGGTCAATAAAGTTTACTGGAAAATGCACTTTTACTTGCTGTCCATCACGTAGCACTATTATTTCTTTAGACAAAAGTGCCTTTTCGTTAGCTTCAAAAAACCGTTCTACTTTTTCACCATCGATAGAAACCAATTTATCCCCGGTCTTTAGCCCTGCTTTCTCCACTACGGGATTTGCAATCCAGATTCCCTCTTTCACTTCGCTATTAGCAATATATTGTTCGCCATAAAAAAAGGTCATCCCAATATAAATGATAAACGCCAAAATAAAATTCACCGTAACACCACCTAGCATAATGATTAATCTTTGCCAAGCCGGCTTAGAACGAAATTCCCATGGTTGTGGCGGTAATGCCATTTGCTCTTTGTCCATGCTTTCATCAATCATTCCTGATATTTTTACATAGCCCCCCAATGGCAACCATCCTATACCGTATTCAGTTTCGCCTATTTTCTTTTTTAATAAAGAATATTTGATATCAAAAAACAAATAGAATTTCTCTACTCGTGTTTTAAATAATTTGGCGGGAATAAAATGCCCTAATTCGTGAAGTATTATTAGTATTGATAAACTCAGTAAAAATTGAGATAATTTGATTGCAATTTCCATTTTTTATGTATCGATTTCTTTTTAACGCACAAAAGTAAGGTTTCCACCTTACTTTTGCATACAATAATTTGCTTAAGCCTATTTTTTTATGAATTTTTTATGATATGTACCATTTGTAGTCTTAATATTCACATAATGAACACCTGTTGACAGACTGTTTATCGAAAAATCTAAAGTCGAATTTTCCAAAACTTTTTGCCCAAGATTATTGTAAACAATTACTTTTTCCAGCGTCAAAGTACCCGGTATTTGGATGTGCACTTCATCTGAACTTGGATTAGGATAAATCGAAACGGCACTGTCTAAATCAAAGTTTTGATTTCCTAACGTAACTGTAGAACTAGCAGCCGCAATAAGTCGCCGTTGTGGATCAAATTCCACACTTGTTATAGGGAAAGGAACATTTGTTATTAGTATTTGTCCGTTACTTGTATTGTTCAATACTAAATCAGCTTGTTGTCCGCCAGCACCAAAAATTCTAACCGGAACAGGCATTTCAAAATAAGAAACCGAAAAATCCGATTGGGTTTGGTTAATCACAAATTTGGCCTGACCTACACCCCAATTTTGAGCCGTAATCGCATAAGTTGGATACCCTTGATTGTAAATCCAATCGTTGAAGAATTCCGTTAAACTTTGTCCGTAAACTGTTTCCATCTGGGTTTTGAAATCGGTAGTTACAGCATATTTATAAGCGTAATTAGCATTGGATAAATAATTTCTCACCCCTTGAAAGAACAACGCGTCACCCAGTTTAAAACGCAACATTTCCAAAACCATAGCGCCTTTGTTATAACTCAATCGACTATCGAAAATCCGGTTTACATTAGTGGCTTGTGCATCTGTTAAATAAACATTCCCAGCCGGACTTGATGTAATATAGTCTATCATTCCTGCTTTTTCGGTTACAAAAGCATCTACGCCATCCAAATTTTCAACTACTAAAGCTGCCAAATAAGTGGCAAATCCTTCGTTTAACCAAATGTCTTTCCATGTGCCACAAGTTACTTTATCCCCAAACCATTGGTGTCCCATTTCGTGAGCAATCAATTGTCTGTCAAAATTATACATAAACGAAACGGTTGTATGTTCCATTCCGCCGCCCCAACTAAACTGAGCATGCCCATATTTTTCATTACGAAAAGGATATGGCTCAAAAAGAGTTTCAAATAAATTCATAATTTCTAGTGTTTGATCTAAATCAACAACTGAAGAAGCATAATTTTCGGGATAGATATAATTTACAATAGGAAATGTATTTGGCGCTGTTCCTGCCGTTTGATTGTATATTTGGTAATTAGTAACTGCAATTGCAATTAAATAAGCTGGAATCGGGTAACCGTGATGAAAATGTGTTGTCTTGTTGGCACCATTGATTACAGGTGCTTCGGTTTCAATTCCATTGGAAACGCTTACATACTGTGATGGCGCAGTAACATAAACATCAATAGCATCAATTTTATCATTCAAATCCTGCTTACAAGGCCACCAGTCTCTGGCGCCAAATGGCTCTGAAAGTGTCCAAATAATTGGGCTCCCGTTGTGTGTTGTTTGAACAAAAGAATCAAATCCATTAGCTGGTGGAATCCCCGAATAATTAATCTCAACAGTAGCTGAAGTTCCCGTAGTTTGTGTTGCAGGTAACGTAATAATCAATTCATTGTTGGTGTTTTCGACAAAAGCTAAATTGGTTGCTCCTAGTTTAACCGAACTCGCCGTTAATTGATTAGCAAAATCGAATGTTACAGTAGTCATGTTTGACAATGCTGTGTAGGTAGTAAAGACTTTCCCCGTAATAAATTTTACCGCTGGATTAACCGTAAATTCTAATCTGTGATAAGTAATATTATAATTAGCTGTATTGGGATTGACTTCAATATTCAGTTGTTGCACCGCTGTTTTCATTTCAGCTTCAGCAATCGAATTGGTTTTACTTAGATAGTTCTGTGCAAAAACAGATGATATTGAGAGATAAAGTATAAATAAGTAGGTTTTTTTCATGGTAAGCGCAAAAAGTTTTACGAATGTAATGATTATCAACAGTAGTTAATCTTAAATATTCTATAAAGTAACAATTAAGGCAGCCCTTTGAGTGTAATTCATTTTTGATTTTTTACCACATAGATACATAGTTTTTAGTGAGGTTATTAAGGCATCTCAATTTAGCATAGTATATCATTGCTATGTGAACCAATAATTGGTCTTCATAACTCTTTTTTTCTATGTCTCTATGTGGTTTATTTCAATTTTTGATTTTCTATTAATTACACCCAACCTATTAAGAACAGTTTAAATCCGAAGAAGCCTAAGTTTTTCTATATCGGAAAGGTTATATCAAACATTTCATTAAATTTGCGTGCATATATAAAAATGTCATGTTACAAATAAGTTACATCAGAGATAATAAAGAAAAAGTGATTGCGGCTCTAGCCAAAAGAAACATGGATGTGAAGACACTCGTGGAAGAAGTAATCCAGTTAGACGAAAATAGAAGAAGCACACAAGTGGCGTTAGATACTACTTTGGCAGAAGCCAACAAGCTTTCATCTGCCATTGGCGATTTGATGAAAAGTGGCGAAAAAGCGAAAGCTGAAATTTTGAAACTAAAAACCGTTCAGTTAAAAGAAAGCAGCAAAGAACTTGGTGAAAAATCGGATAAGCTGGCGAATGAACTTTTAGAAAAAATGTATCAGTTGCCAAACCTTCCTGCCGATATTGTTCCAGTTGGAAAAACTCCGGAAGAAAACCTAAACGTTTTTCAGGAAGGTGATATTCCTGTTCTGCACGAAGGCGCACAACCACACTGGGAATTGGTAAAAAAATACGACATCATCGATTTTGAATTAGGCGTAAAAATCACTGGTGCAGGTTTTCCTGTTTACAAAGGAAAAGGAGCCAAATTACAACGCGCGCTGATTTCATATTTCTTAGATAAAAATACCGACGCCGGTTATCAGGAGTTTCAAGTACCTCATTTGGTTAATGAAGCTTCAGCCTATGGAACCGGTCAATTACCGGACAAAGAAGGGCAAATGTACCATGATGCTGCCGATGATTTATACTTAATTCCAACTGCGGAAGTTCCGGTAACGAATATTTTTCGAGATGTTATTTTGCAGGAAAGTGAATTACCAATTTTGTGTACAGGATATACCCCATGTTTCCGTCGTGAAGCAGGATCTTATGGCGCGCACGTTCGTGGTTTGAATCGTTTGCACCAATTTGACAAAGTAGAAATAGTTCGAATCGAACATCCTGATAAATCATATGCAGCTTTAGACGGAATGGTCGAACATGTGAAAACAATATTGCAGGAATTAAAATTACCCTACAGAATTCTGCGTCTTTGTGGCGGCGATATGGGTTTTGCTTCGGCTTTGACCTATGATTTTGAAGTGTTTTCTACAGCTCAGGATAAGTGGTTGGAAATTAGTTCAGTTTCTAATTTTGAGTCGTTCCAAGCCAATCGTTTGAAATTGCGTTTCAAAGGAAAAGAAGGAAAAACTCAATTAGCACACACGCTGAACGGAAGCTCATTGGCATTGCCAAGAGTTTTAGCCGGAATTCTAGAAAATTATCAAACACCGGAAGGTATCGTCATACCTGAAGTGTTGCGAAAGTACACTGGTTTTGATATTATAAACTAAAACCATATGAGACATAGAAGTTAAACTTCTTAAATTTACTTATATGCCTTATATGGTAAAAAATATGCTTTAATAAAAGTTAATCTTTCATAATCAATGTACTAATTGAACACAAATGTTTTACTTTAGTACATTGTTCGTTTTAATTCCTATTCATGAAAAGAGTTTTCGCTATAGTGGTTTTATTCGTTTCGTTTTGGGCAAATGCTCAGAACGAGCAGTTGGCGAATAATTATTTTGACCGTGGTGAATTTGAAAAAGCGTTAGTGAGTTATGAAGAGTTATTAAAATCCAATGATGGAAATTTTAATTATTTTCAAAGAACGATTGAATGTCTGCAGCAACTACAGCAATATGACAAAGCGGCAAAACTTTTAGAAAACCGAATTGACAAATACAAACAAAATAATCTTTTGGTCGAATTGGGGTTTAATTATCAGTTGCAAAAAAACCAAGAGAAAGCCAATAAATATTACAATCAAGCGATTGATAAAATCAAGAAAAACACCAATGAAGTCTACGGAATTGCCTATGTTTTTGAGAGAAAAGTGTTGGTAGACTATGCGCTTTTAGCCTATAAAACAGCATTGGAAATGGAACCTAAATTGAGTTTCAATTTTCAAATGGCGCCACTCTATGGACAACAAGGCAATACCGATTTGATGATTGACATGTACTTGCAAGAGTCTTTTCAAAACCCACAAAACCTACCGCTAATTCAAAATCAATTGTCCCGATTTATGACGGAAGAAGTGGATACCAGTTTTAACGATTCGTTAAAAAAAGCGCTGTTACTTCGAGCACAAAAAACGCAGGATATTTTTTGGAATGATTTCCTAAGCTGGCTTTTTATTCAACAAAAAGAATATGGAAAAGCCTTTATTCAGCAAAAAGCAATTTACAAACGAAATCCGGATTCTTTTGCCAATATTGTGAGTTTAGGCCGAATGGCCATTGAAGACAATGACCAAGATTCAGCTACCGAAATTTTGAGTTTTGTACTGGAAAACACTAAAGATTTAGAATTACTGATTCAATCGCATTCCTATTTGATAGAAATGAAAATTGATCACGCTACAGAGAAAGAGTATCCTGCCATCACAGCCGAACTAGAATCGTTAATTAAAGAATTTGGCGTTAGCCCCTACACACTTTCACTTTTAAAATTAGAGGCCGATTTCTATGCATTTCATTTGAACAATTCAGAAAAAGCAAAAGCGATTCTAAAAGGTGCCATGGAAATGCCGATTAACCCATATCAATTGGCTGAAGTAAAAATGGAGTTGGCCGACATTTATTTGTTTGAAGAAAAGTTTAATCAAGCGTTGCTTTATTATTCGCAAATTGATGAAGACATGAGTGGCGACGTAGCCGGTCAGGAAGCCAGTCTAAAAACTGCTAAAACAAGTTATTTTAAAACCGATTTTGAATGGGCATCACATCAGTTAAAAGTCTTAAAGTCGGCTTCATCACAATTGATTGCCAATGATGCATTGGATTTGTATTTACTGATAAGTGATAACACGGTTGAAGATTCACTACAAGTGGCTTTGAAAAAATTTGCGCGTGCTGATTTTCTTTTATATCAAAATAAAAAGGCTGCTGCTTTAGCAGGATTTCAACTTATTTTAAAAGAACACAAAGGCGAAGATATCGAACCGGTAACACTTTTACGTATTGGGAAAATCTATGAGAAAATGGGAGATTTTACTAATGCTTTAGCCAACTATGATGCGATAATAACCAAACATAAACAATGTGTTTATATTGATGAAGCGCTTTATTTTTCGGCAGAAATTTACAACATCCAACTAAAAGATCCCGAAAAGGCAAAACTGCTCTATGAAGAAATGCTTACCAAACACGAAGACAGTATTTACTATGTTGATTCGAGGAACAAATACCGGAAATTACGTGGAGATACTAATCTTTAAACAAACCTCTTCATTCAAAAATCATTAATCTTCAATCAACAATCTTATGATCTTATACAACGTCACCATCAACATACACGAAAGCGTTCACGACCAATGGATGCGTTGGATGCAGGAAAAACATATTGGCGATGTGTTGGCAACTGGGAAGTTTTCAGCTGCCCGTATGGTTAAGGTTTTGGTAGAAGAAGACATGGGAGGAACAACTTATTCAATTCAATACACAACTAATAGCAAAGAAACGTTACAACGCTATTATGATGAAGATGCTCCAAGGTTCCGCGAAGAAGGATTAAAATTATTTGGAGACAAAATGCTGGCCTTTAGAACGGAGTTGGAGTTGATATCGGAACATTAACCAGCCCATTTGTCATTGCTTCGCCAGTTCGCTGACGCTCGTGTCCCGCGCATGCGGGAATCCATAAAACAAGATTTACAATGCAACAGTTTCGTCAATACTTCATATATATTTTGGCCAGCAAGAAAAACGGAACACTTTATATTGGAGTAACAAACAGTATTGAAAGAAGAGTTGAAGAACATAAAAACAAACTAGATCCAAAATGCTTTACAGCAAAATATGACGTAAACATATTGGTTTACTTTGAAACGTTCCAATATATTGACGATGCCATAAAAAGAGAAAAACAACTTAAAAAGTGGAATCGTCAATGGAAAATAAATTTGATTGAAGAAGAGAATAAAGATTGGAAAGACCTGTCTGAAAATTGGAATAATTAATATGGATTCCCGCCTGCGCGGGAACAACAAGCGGAAATGAATGACGTAAGAGCCAAAAAACATCTCGGGCAACACTTCTTAACAGACGAATCTATTGCCAAAAATATAGCTGATACTTTGAATTTTGAAGGCTATGACATTACGTTGGAAATTGGTCCAGGAATGGGAGTTTTAACCAAATATCTTTTGGAAAAAACAACCGAAACGTATGTCATTGAAATTGACACTGATTCGGTGGAATATTTGAATACGCATTATCCAAAACTACACGGCAAAATCATTTCTAAAGATGTTTTAAAATACAATCTCAACGAAGTTTTTGAAGGCAAACCGTTTGCTATTATTGGCAATTTTCCGTATAATATTTCATCGCAAATTGTGTTTAAATGTTTGGAATTACGCCACCAGGTTCCAGAGTTCTCGGGTATGTTTCAAAAAGAAGTAGCGGAACGCATTTGCGAAAAAAAAGGCTCTAAAGCCTACGGAATTCTATCTGTTTTGGTTCAGGCGTTTTATGATGCTGAATATTTGTTTACGGTTTTACCCGATGTTTTTAATCCGCCACCAAAAGTAAATTCGGGGGTTTTACGCTTACGCAGAAAAGAGAATTTTACGCTGCCGTGTAATGAAAAATTATTCTTTTCGGTAGTGAAAACTGGTTTCCAACAACGTCGCAAAACCTTGAGAAATAGTTTAAAATCTTTCCAACTTTCGGATAATTTAAAAGAAGACACTATCTTTGACCTGCGGCCAGAGCAATTAAGCGTTGAACAGTTCATAGAACTTACTCAAAAAATAGAAGCCAATGCAGTTTAAAATCAGCAAAAAACTCTTAGAGCAAATCGAGCAGCTCATTCATCAAAAAAATGACCAGGAATTGGCCGTTTTGTTGAATGACTTGCACCATGCCGATATTGCAGAGATTTTTGATGAACTGAATATTGAAGAAGCTACTTATATTTTCAGAATTTTAGATAGTGAAATCACGGCTGAAATTCTTCCTGAATTAGAAGATGATGTTCGTGAAAAAATTCTTCATGGGCTTTCTGCCAAAGAAATTGCGGAAGAGTTAGATGAATTAGATACCGATGACGCTGCCGATATTATCGCCGAACTTTCACAAAGCAAAAAAGAAGAAGTAATCTCGGAGTTGGAAGACGTTGAACACGCTAAAGACATTGTTGATTTATTGCGTTATGACGAAGATACTGCTGGTGGTTTGATGGGTAAAGAGTTAGTAAAAGTCAACGAAAATTGGAATGTGCTAACCTGTGTCAAAGAAATGCGAATCCAAGCGGAAAACGTTACTCGCGTGCATTCGATTTACGTGGTAGATGATGAAAATCGTTTGAAAGGCAGATTGTCACTAAAAGACTTATTAACGACTTCCACCAAAACGCCAATCAGCGAAGTGTATATCAAAAAAGTAGATTCTGTAAAAGTGGATACACCAAACACTGAGGTAGCTCGAATCATGCAAAAATATGATTTGGAGGCAATTCCGGTTGTTGATGAAATGGGAAGATTAGTCGGTCGAGTTACCATTGATGATATCGTTGACGTAATCAAGGACGAAGCCGACAAAGATTACCAATTGGCTGCGGGTATCTCTCAAGACGTTGAGGCCGATGACAGCATTTTAGAACTCACCAAAGCGCGTTTGCCTTGGTTAGTTTTAGCACTGTTAGGTGGATTTATTAGTGTAAAAATGTTAGGGTTATTCGAAGGTGCTATGTTAGAACATGGAGAGTTATTTTTCTTTACGCCTTTAATTGCCGCCATGGCAGGAAATGTCGGTGTTCAATCCTCTGCAATAATAGTACAAGGCTTAGCCAATCACTCTATCAGCGGTTCTATTTTTAACCGATTATTAAAAGAAATTTCATTAAGCCTTTTAAACGGAGCTATACTAGCGACAATCCTTTTTTTAGGAAGTCATTTTCTTTTAGGAGTTGAACCTAAAATTGGAATGATTGTTACTATTGCATTGGTATCTGTAATTATTATTGCCTCACTTATCGGCACTTTTATTCCGCTATTACTTGATAAATTTGGCATTGACCCAGCGCTAGCTACTGGTCCTTTTATTACAACAAGTAATGACATCTGTGGAATTCTTATTTATTTTTCTATTGCAAAATTGATTTTAGGGTTTTAATCAATTAGTAGCGCAATAGTTTCTTTCTTTAGACTTATGCTCCCGCTGTCCATTATATCTTTTTCTTTTGCAAAGAAAAAGGATGTCATTCCCATCGGGGCTATTAAGGACGTTTTGTTTTTCTTTACTCCGCAAAAGCTGCCATAGCCGGTAGTGCTCTATTGTTAAAATCCCATAACGATTGGTTTTCCCATGGCGAACCGTTGGTCGATTGATTGCCTCTAAAAGCGACCCATTCGGTTCCCCAATAACAAAAGCCAAATCCTTGTTGGGTTTCTTTTATCTTTTCTTTTAATGCAAGTAAATAGGACTTTTGTCCAAAAGGCATGGCATCATAAGATGGAATGATTTGGTTGGTTGTACCCAAAACATTATTGGTCCAATCATTAAAACCTAAGGTAAAAGGATAAGAAGTCTCAGCGATAATTACTTTTTTATTATGCGTTTGGCCTAACGTGCTAATAGTAGATTTTACATCTTCTAAAATTTTTCCATGCCAAATAGGATAATATGACAATCCAATATAGTCATAATTTACCGTTGCCATTTTATTGTAAAACCAACTCGCATCAGCACCAATACCAGCATAATGAAGCATGATTTTAGTTTTTGGCGCTTGGGTTCGAATGGTGTTACTGGCAATTGACAATAATTCTAAAAATTCACTTTCATGAATTGCTAAATCGGCTTTAGGCCACATAAAACCATTATTGATTTCATTTCCAATTTGAATAATGTCTGGTTTTATCTCGGTCATTAGCATTGAAGTATAATTGGTAAAAGCAATTTTCAAATCGCTAAAAGACAAATTGGCCCATGCTGCTGGAATCGTTTGCGCTCCAGGATCGGCCCAGGTATCAGAATAGTGAACGCAAAGCCATACTTTCATGCCAGCATTTTTTACTCGTTGTGCTAATGCTTTGACTTCATTAAAAGAAGAAAGATTTTCGGGAGAATTATTCCAAATGCGAATTCGAATGGTGTTACATCCTGCTTTTTTTAAGGTAAGTAATGCGTCTTCCGATTGATTAGTAGCATTGAAATATTGCGTTCCTTCATTTTCTATTAAAGGTAAAAACGACATATCGGCTCCTTTAATAAATACTTCTTGTAAAGTGTCATTAGACGAATTTTCATTAGAACATGAAAAAGAAAATAACAAAAGGGTACAATAAAAAATGGCTCTTATTTTCATGTTTCAAAATTACTCAAAATTATCGAAGCGTTTAAAAATAAAAAACTCCTCTGAAAAGAGGAGTTTTCTGTAGCTGCCAACCGAAACCATGATGATTGTTTCTAGTAAAAGAAAATGTACCGCCCTTAAAAGTTTCTTTTATTTTCTAATTTAGATTTGTAGTAATATTATATTACATTTGAAAAGAATAAAGCGAAACAAACCTTCGTGTATACAACCCATTTTGGGTGGATTTGCGAATGTTTGTTTCGGGTATAAACGAGTTATAGGCTATTTTACTAGAAATCCGAAACAAATGAAATTGAAAAAAGCGTACTTAATACTTCTTCTCTTTACTTGCTTTTGTTTCGCACAAGAAAAAACAAACAATACATTTCATTTAACAGTTTCACCAATAGTAAACCAAACTAAAACTTTGAATTTAGAGATTATTTCTACTTTAGAAAGTTTTCTAAAAACTAAAAATGATTCATTGATTTACAATAAACATTGGTCAAAGGATGATTTTAAGAACTATATTTTTCCATATATAGACATTTACAATATTGAACAAAGCAAACTTGGAAATGATTTTTATAAACCAACTTTAATTGAAATTATCGACACGGATGATGAAAATTGCAAAATTCTAAAAATCGCATTTATTGGCCATAACGCTGAAAAAAACGAAAACTTTTTAAAGGTGATTTACAATATTGTGGCAACAAAAAGTAATAATGAAATCATGCTTAGCAGATATCTAAACATAATCGATAAAGAATGGAAAAGTTTAAAAGCTGGGAAAATAAATTATAAAATTTCACCCAATAAAACACCAAATTATAATGATATTGAAAAACAAAAATTAGAGATCAATAGAATTTGTAATTTTTTTAATACTGAAGAATTAGAAATAAAATACTTTTCCTGTGTTAATCCAAAAGAAGTATTTGAAATAAAAGGTTTTGATTATAATCCACTTATGTATATTGATAAAACTGGCGGTTTGGCTGATTATGGAAATATTATTTTTTCTGGAAATAATTCTGAGATTTATACACATGAAATTATTCATATCTACACTTCAAAATTATTTCCAAACAAAAACAATTTCTTGGATGAAGGAATTGCAATGTATTTAGCTGGAAGTGGAAAATATGATTTTGATTGGCATAAAAAGAAAATGAAAGCATTTCTTGAAAAAAATCCTAGCCTTAACTTAACTGATTATTTTGATATTTATTCAAGAGAATATATAGAAAATGAAACATCAATTCCATACATGGTGGCTGCTTTAATATGCGAAAGTACAATTACGAAATTTGGTAAAGAGAAACTTTTCGAGTTACTCAATAGCAAAGACGATATTTGGAGAATTATACATAAAGTAGGATTGACAAAAGAGAATTTAAATAGAGAACTTCGAAAATAAAAAACAGCCTATAACACTTGCTAAAACTTATGGCTAGTTTTTCGGTATATTGTTCGTTTACTTTTAATAACTTCGCTCGGGCGGTTATGAAAAAAAAGCTTTCCATAAGCCGCCACAAGCTCTAGCAAGGAAACGTTATATGTGATTTTTCCAAAATTTCTAAGAAACTATTTGCTTGATTACCAAAATTTGGTAACTTTACCAAAAATGAAGAAACCATGGGAAAAAACACATCAATATCATTAGGAAATCATTTCGAGAGTTTTATAGAATCAACTGTATCTAAAGGTCGATTCAGCAACGCAAGTGAAGTAGTACGTGCTGGACTTCGACTTTTGGAAGAAGAAGAAAGTCGCATAATTGTTTTACGAAATGCAATTCGTGAAGGAATTGAAAGTGGCCGCGCTGTTGACTTTGATCCGAAAAAACATTTAGAAACTCTTAAGTCTAGAAAAAAATAATGGCCAAGTTTTATTTAAACAACAAAGCCGTTGATGATTTAAAAGACATTTGGGATTATACAGTAAAAACTTGGTCTGAAAATCAAGCAGAGATTTATTACTTGTTACTTATGGATTCATGTCAGGAATTAGCAAATAAACCAAATCAAGGTAAGTCTTATGATATAGTAGAAAAAAATATATTAGGCTTTAAAACTGGTGAACATATTATTTTCTATCAAATAGTTTCTCTCGAAGAAATTGAAGTGGTTAGAATTTTGCATGGAATGATGGATATCAAAAACCACCTATAACAGCCGTTTGTAGCAACTGCGAAGCGCGCGCTTCTCTGGAAAATCCTGCGGATTTTCAAAAGGAGTTTTGTACTTGGAGTTTTTAGTGTTAAATTTATCGCAGCTGCTACAAGCGACACGTTATGAGCTATAGCATTGGAAATCCGTAAACAATTTATATCTTTGGTAGCATCAAATGATAGCATCTATGAAGCCACCATATGAAATTACACAGCCTATTTTAAAACTTATAACTTCAATTTCTGAGAAGATTGGAGAAGTGAATGCTAACTATTTAAATAAGCAATCACCTACTCTACGCAAGCAAAACAAAATCAAGACAATTCATTCATCACTTCAAATCGAAGGAAATACACTTTCTCAAGAACAGATTACAGCGCTGATTGAAAACAAAAGAGTAATTGGTCCTGAGAAAGATGTAACCGAAGTTATCAATGCAATTAAAACATATGAAAAATTAGAGAGTTTCAAAGCTACTGATGAAAAATCATTTTTAAATGCACACCAGATCATGATGAAAGGATTAATTGCTAATCCTGGTAAGTATAGAAATAAAAGTGTTGGAATTGTAAAAGGTTTAGAAGTTGCACATGTTGCTCCGCCATTTGAAAATGTTCCATTTTTGATGAAAGATTTATTCACTTATCTTAAAAAATCTGATGAAATAGTTTTGATAAAAAGTTGTGTCTTTCATTACGAAATGGAACTTATTCATCCATTTATTGATGGAAACGGAAGAATTGGAAGGTTGTGGCAAACAATTATTCTAATGGAAAAGTATCCAGTTTTTGAGTTTTTACCTTTTGAAACCTTAATCAACAAAACACAGAAAGAATATTATGAATCTTTAGCACTAAGTGATAAAGCAGGAAACTCAACTGTATTTATTGAATATATGTTACATGTAATTGATCAATCGCTTGGTGAACTTCTAAATTTTAAAAATCGCACGCTTAAAGAAATGGATAGGATTGAGTATTTTTTAAAAATTTCATCAAACCAATTTACTAGAAAAGATTACATGAACACTTTTAAAGACATATCGACAGCTACTGCTTCGAGAGATTTGAAAAAAGCAACAGAACTAAATCTTATAACGAAGCAAGGAAAAGATAATCAAACTGTTTACAACATAAACAGCTACAGCTCATAACACTTGCTAAAACTCATGGCTAGTTTTTCGGTAAATTGTTCGTTTACTTTTCATAACTATGCTCGGGCGGTTATTGAAAAAAAGCTTTCCATAAGCCCGCCACATCGCAAATCTGCAAAACGTTATCTGCAAGTTATCCTTGCAATAATTTAAGAAATGTATATGGAACTACAATTGACAATTCTAATGCCTACCACCAAAGGTCATTACTTAATTTCACAAACGGTTTTAAATCAGATATTTTATTTGTTCAAGGATTAGATGATATGCCAATCCAAATGTATTCTTGGCCAACTTTTAAACAAGATGTATTAAGTTGTACAAATTGCCAAAATCGTCAATTTGTTGAAATACCAGGAGGTCATACTGCAATTTTTCAAAGCCAAACAGCTAAGGCCGAATTCAATAATTTTATAAATAGTAGATAAAAGAGAAAATCAAAAGCCCCTGATTTCTCAGAGGCTTTAAGTACCCGGAGCAAATCAAACTTCAAAAGTTTGACTCGATCCTAAAAGAAAAACGACTGATTTCTCAGTCGTTTTCTGTACCCTTCACTATCAAGTTGTCGAACCATTTTATAGTAGATTTAAAACGATTGCACTACGCCTACTTGCTGCTAACAAAAAAGCCACAGTTTCCTGTGGCTCATTTGTAACGTAACTAAACTTATTGCAATATAATCTTTTTAATATCCACAATTTGACCTTGTGGGTTGATGATTTGAACAAAGTACATTCCAGTTCCGCCCCACGTTTCGAGTTGCATAGTGCTGTTTGTTCCAGAAGTAGTAATTGGTGTTGTGGCCACTTCTTGACCCAATGAGTTAATGATTTTCAATGTTCCACCGTTCAAATTGGTAATGTTGTTGAAGTTGATGTTGATTTGGGTGCTTGCAGGATTGGGAGCCATCGTGATGTTGTTGGCATACGTTGCTGGGTTGTTGTAAGATAGTTGCCCCACGTTTATAATGAGCGTATCCGTAACGGTGATGTTGGTGATGCACTGGTTGGCGTTATATAAGTTTGTGATTTCTTGTTGCGAAAGTGCACGGTTCCAAATACCAATATCGTCGATTAATCCATATGCAAAATGAGGCACTCCAAATAGTGCA
>CALQCV020000015.1 GCA_943329165.2 Candidatus Nitrotoga sp. CP45
AGTACTTGTATAGTTTGAACGAAGTCTTGCTATACTGTTCTATTCTTTCGAAGAGCTTTTCAATCGTAGCGGCGCTATTTTCCATAATAGTGTAAAAAAATTTAGAATAAAGATTCTATTTTTCTTGATGATCGGTGGCAAATTCTTTTGCCTGGTCAAGAACGTCTTCATATTTAGTGGTAACCGTATTGTAAACATTCTCAAACTTGTTTTTCAAGTCTTTTTTTAAATTATTCCCTTTTTTCATAATTCTTTTTCTTGTTTTAGTTCCTTTTGCTGGCGCAAAAAGAATTCCGGCTATAGCTCCAACAGCTACACCACTTAAAACACCTAATACAACATTGTTATTCTTCATGATTTTTTTGTTTTTTTTTGATTATTTATTGTTTTTAAAGTCTTCTTCCTTGTATCACTTTTAATAGAATAGCTATGATTGCTATCACTAATAAAATGTGGATAATATTTCCGGCGCTGTATGCAAAATATCCAATAGCCCACAAAATAATGAGAATAACGGCAACAGTATAAAGTAAATTGTTCATGATAATTTATTTTAGGGATTACTAATTTAATTTTGATATTCCATAAAGTTACTATCTAATAGGTCAATCCTTATTATACAATTCGCAGTTATACTTGTAGAATTCACACTTTTTAGTTACTCTTATTTTGTGGATTACTTCGTAATTAATTTAATTTCTAAACGTTTAATTCAATAGCGGTAACCGTTTTATAAATTTTCTAATAAGAAATAATTGGACACAAAATCATTTTGCTGATTAGAGTTCATTTTATTAGTTTTCTTGATTATAATTTTAATATTATAAAATCGATTGTCATCTGCTATTGAGTCAAATAATTCTTTTGCAACTTCGAGTTTTCCAAAAAGAAGTACTTCATTATAATACAAGATACTTTCACTAAGCTTCTTAAAATAATCCTTTTGTGAATAGGGTTCTTTGTATTCAATGTGGTTTATATCTTGATGATTAAGTTCCTTGTGTTTAAACAAATTAAACGATGAATTCACAAATTTCACTTTTAAAAGATCAAGTGTAAATTCAATCAGGTTTGCCGATTTGTTTTCCATGTATATTCCTAACTTTTTCATAATTTTCAATAAAAATAAAAGGGTTCTAGAATTATTTTACAGCTACTTCATGAGTTGCATCATATTTTTTCAGCATAGAATCCAACGAATTGTAATAATCTAGCATTATTTTATTTGTCATTTCCGGAGTGGCCACATCGGGAATGGTGACTACCATTTCATTCAAATAGTTTGACAATTCGGGATAATCATTTCTAATTTTCATTGTGATATTTAGAATGGCTTCATTAAGATCATTTTTTAATTCCATGATAATTCATTTTAAGGGTTAAAAAAGCACCATGTTTTTATGTATTTTTTACTGCTACTGTCGTTTAAGGCAAACAGCATTTTCATTTTTGTAGTATTTAAATTAGTATTCATTACTCTGCAAATTTCAATACTCTTTCTGAGTATTTTGTTACACTATATCTATTGAATGTTTCAAGATTCACATCCAGCTGTACTTGATTTATTTTTTCTTTTTTTCGAGCCTTTTTTCTAGTTCCTTTTTCTTTTTCTCTTGCTCTCTTTTCTTTTTGTTAAAATAGCCTCGAAGTAAAAAGTTATGTTTCGCGGCTTCCATATTTTCATTTAATCCTTTGGAAGCGTGTTGGATATTAGTTAGCGTAGCATCAAGCGATTTGCCCATTTTATCGTCATTAACCAGTTTTGAAAGCATGCTATTTTTATTGTTCATTTTAGTAGTGAATTCAGCGAGTTGATAGGTAATGACTTGAGCATTATCTACGCTTACTTTTACACTTTTCATGATGTCTTCTATTTCAATTGCTTTTGTAGAAGCAATGATATCATTGTTTTTTACACATTTTTTTGATTTTGTACCAGGTGAAATGGTGAGCACTTTGTCACCCATTAATCCGTCAGTTCCAATACTTGCCATAGCATCAGTTTTTATATACTTTTGAACCTCTTCTTTTATTATAAAAACAACAACAACAGCTGAGTCTGAAACAAATTCTATTTGAGTTATTGTACCGATATTTATTCCGGAAAATCTAACATTATTCCCAATTTTGAGACCGCTCACATTTTTAAAATGCGATTTTAATTGATATGTTTCTGTAAATAGATTTCTGTTTTTTCCGATGTAGTATGTTGTTATTACTAAAAGAAAAATCCCAATGATAACAAACATTCCTAATTTCCATATGTATCCTGATTTTTTTATCATAGTTTCTCTATTTTAAATAAAAAAGGAGCGAACCCATTCATCCTTACTTTTTTTTAACCCTGCATAAGTACCTTCGGCATGAATGACTCCATCTTTTAAAATCATAATTCGCTTGCCTGTTAATTTGGCACAATCTATATCGTGAGTAATCACTATGGATGTGGTTTTATATTTCTTTTGTATAGACAGCATCAATTCACTTATTTCTCTTGCCGTTATAGTATCCAATCCTGATGTTGGTTCGTCATACAAGATAATTTCCGGTCTTATAATTAATGTTCTTGCCATTCCAATTCTTTTTCGCATTCCACCTGAAAGTTCAGCTGGCATTTTATCAATAGCTTGTATCAGACCAACGTTTTCGAGTGCTTCATTTATTTGAATTTCAATCGCTTCTTTTGAAATATCTTTGGTATGATGTTTTAATGTAAAAGTCAAATTTTGTCGCACTGACATTGAGTCATATAGAGCTCCGTTTTGAAACATAAATCCAATTCTGACTCTTAATTTGTTCAGTTCTCTATTGTTTAGTTTTATAATATCAGTGCCAAAGACTTTAACAACTCCTTTATCAACTGGAACTAACCCAACAAGACATTTTATAGTTACTGATTTTCCCGAACCGGAACGACCCAATATCACCAAAGTCTCACCATTAGCAACAGAAAGTGTAACACCTTTGAGTACTTCATTTTCTCCAAAAGCTTTGTGTATATTAGAAATGTCGATGACAGGAATTGCATTTTTCATTCTGTTTTAAAAAAATAAATCTGTTATTTGTACTGCCAACATATCAATAATAAAAATAGATAACGAAGCAGAAACCACTGCAGAGTTTGCTGCAATTCCAACACTTGCTGTTCCATTGGAAGCATTGAATCCTTTATAACATCCAATCAGTCCAATAAAAAATCCGAAAAAGAAAGTTTTTATAACAGCTGGGAACACATCCATAAATTCTAAATTCTCAAACACATCAGAAAAATAGCGATACAAACTAATACTTCCATGAATATTATAGCCAATATAGCCACCAAAAATCCCAATACAATCAGCATATAATACTAAAATCGGCACCATTAATGTGGTTGCCAAAATTCTAGTTACCACTAGATATTTATATGGATTGACAGCCGAAACTTCCATAGCGTCAATTTGTTCCGTTACTTTCATGGACCCTAATTCGGCTCCAATCCCCGAAGCTATTTTTCCAGCGCAAATAAGAGCAGTAATAACCGGAGCTATTTCTCTGATAAGCGAAAGAGAGACCATACTTGGCAGCCAAGTTTCAGCTCCGAATTTTGCCATAGTTGGCCTAGATTGAATGGTGAGCACTAAACCCATAATAAAAGCGGTAATACTAATCAATGGCAATGATTTATAACCAACGGCATAACATTGTCTTAGAAACTCATTAATTTGAAATGGTGGTATTAAAACTTCCTTAAAAAACCTTGCAGTAAATAAGGAAATAGTGCCAGTTTCAGAGAAAATATTTTTCAGTCCTACTATCATATATTTATAGTCTAGCTTAAATAACGTCTTAAAACCCAAGCCATAGTTTCATGTTGTTGTAAAATTTTTGTAAGCAAATCCGCTGTGCCGGCATCATGGTTATCGATAGAAATTAAATCAATATCCTTTCTAATTTCTGTGATTAGAAATTCATTGTCAGACAATAGTTCCTTTATCATTTCTTTTTGCTGAGGATATTTGTTTTCATACTCAATAAGTCGTGTGTAGGAACTAAATTCTTTCATAGTACCTATGGTTTTGCTTCCCAATTTGTTAATTCTTTCTGCTATTTCATCTATGATCTCTTCAAATTCTCTGTATTGAGTTTCGAATAGTTTGTGCAACTCCATAAAACTATTTCCAACAATATTCCAGTGAAATTTTCTAGTTTTGATATATAGAGTCATTTCATCTGACAATACAGTTGATAGTATAAAGGCACTTTTCTTTAGGTTAGTTTCTGAGATTCCAATTTTGGGCATTATGATCATAACATTAAATTTGTTATATGGCATCTTTATCACCAAATTCATTGAATTTCTTTCTGATATTTTGTTTTGAATATGGCGATTTATTCCTAGTATCTGCCACTTTAGCATATTTACTTGGTTTAGTTTTTTTAGACGTTGTTTTTTGTTTATTTAAGTAAGACATCGGTATATGATTTAAATTGAAATATGTTTCAATTGTTTGTTTGCTTTTAAAGGTTTTTTAAGAACTCCTTTACTTGTTTTGTGAATCCTATCATTGGATGTATTAAAATACTTCTCTAAAGTCAGCCTTGCCATCAAATAGCTAACAGTTGATTCTGCTCCTTGATTTAAATTAATATAATCTTCTTCTAAACCATCATAACAGCCACCTGTACAAGGATTATAAATAGTTTGGTTCAGATGATTTTTTCCTAAAAACCAGTCGAATGCTATTTTCATTTTTTTTAAATACTTTTCATCTTTAAAAGCATCATAAAATTTACTTAATGCCAAAATAGTGTAGGCAACATCTATTGGTTGTTCGCCACCAATTTTTTCTTTACTTATTTCCTCTTCATTATGCATCCATCCTTTGTTTGAAATTACCCTGATGCCATCTTCAGTAAATATTTTAGTAATTAAAAAATCAAAAGAATCTATAGCAATTTTCTTGTAAACAATATTATTTGTTGTTAAATAGGCACAGAGCATAGCTTCCGGTAAAATACTATTGCCATATGTTAGATAGCTTTCATACCATTGCCATTTATCATTAGCTTCGTGCTTATACATTTGTACCAATTTATCGGCTAAATGTTTTACTAGCATCAAATTAGATTTTGATTTAAATTTTTTGTTAGTGTAATAAATTCCTTTAATGATAAATCCCATTGCTCTTGGCGAGTGAATATTTAGCACATTGGATAATGATAACTTCATTATTGCCTCTGCTTCTTCAATTAAATCTTCTGGCAAAATATCACTTAGAGAGATTAGATAGCCCAAAGCCCAAATGGCTCTTCCATTAGAATCAGACAGATTGGTTTCATTATTTTGTTTGGTAAATTTTTTCTTTTTATCTATATAATTCAAAAAGTATCCTTCACCATGCAAACATTGTTTTATAAAGTTGAAGTATAGTTTTATGTAAGCAAAATCAGTCTGACTTTTACTAATTGCAAAATGTTTACACATTGCCACCAAGGCTCTTGCATTATCATCTAAAGTATAACCAGATTCCAAATCAGGTTTGTTTATTTTAGAGAATTGAATCATACCAAAATCAGTGGTTAGTTTCTCTAAATGATTAAGATTTACATCGGGTAATTTATATTCTAAATTTAATTTGTTTCCAGTAATGGCATCAAAAAGTAAAGCATGTGCAATAGCGGAATTTTCCCATGCAGTTGGTGCTAATTTATGAATTGCATTTGCTGAAATTCGAGCACAGTAGGCTTCATTTTCTAAAAGTTCAATTACTTTTCGAGCCAACTGTTTTGGGTTTTCAAAATCTACTATTATTCCAGTTTCATTTTGCAAAACTTCCTTAGCATGAGGAATAGGAGTAGAGATTATTGGACATCCACAGCTCAAGGCATAAGAGAATGTTCCGCTAACTGCCTGATTTCGGTCTTTAGAAGTGAAAAGATAAATATCCGTCAATTGCAAATATTCTAGTAAATTTGGTAGAGGTAAATACTGATTAATAAATTTGACGTTGTATTCTAAATGTAGCGCTTTAATATATGATTCTAGAGAATTACGATATTGTTCTTCTTCTTCTTTGATAACATTAGGATGGGTTTTTCCAATGACTAAAAAAAGCACGTCAGGATATCTTTTTACAATTATTCGTAAAGCGCTAATGGTAGTTTCAATGCATTTGCCAGAACTTAATAGTCCGAAGGTAGCCAATATTTTTCTGCCAGTTAAATTATACTTTTCTTTTAAAATGTCTTTGTCTAAATGCCCAACAAGATGAGTTCCATGAGGTATTACAGCTATTCTTTCAGCGTTAATTCCATAATCGTTGGTTAGTAGTGTAGCCGAAGTATTGGTCATTACAATAATGGATTTCGCAATATCATCTATGCTTTTAACAGACTTTTTTAGTGCATCATTCGGATTCGGTAAAACAGTATGAAAAGCAACAGCTATTGGTTTGTTAAGTTTTTTTAAAAATTCTATAAAATCAATTTCATTGTTTTTGAATAATCCAAATTCATGTTGTATCAAAATCATTTGAATTGTTTCATTTTCATTGATTTTTTTAGCTATTTCGATATAAGATTCTGAGTTATTCGTTTCTAGAATATATTTTACTTCTTTTGAATACAAATGTTTTTCATCTTTAAGTTCTAAGGCACATATGTTTATTTTGAATGATTTTTCAAATTTATTTTTTACTGCAACAATTAGATCTTGTGAATAGGTCGCAATGCCACATTCTCTGGGAGGATATGAGGTAATACATAGAATTTCGGGCAAGTAATCATTCATATTTTGACTTTTATTTTTCATGTTACACTTTATTTGCTAGCAGTTCATTTAATAATTCATTTAAATTCATTGAGGCACAAGCTACTCTTTCATCAGCAGCACCATAATAGATATAAAGTATATCATCAAAAACTACAGCTCCAGTAGGAAAACAGACGTTGTTTACCTCTCCTTTTAACTCCCAATGAAATTCGGGTACAAACAATGGATATGGCAATCTTGCAATTTCTTTTTGCGGAATTTCTAAATTCAATAAAGCTGCACATGCTGAATAAACATATCCTTGCAAACTATCATGTACTCCGTGATAAATCATTAGCCAACCATGTTCGGTTTCAATAGGAGGACAGCCACCACCAATATAACTTACCTCGTGTTGGTATTTTGGTGTTAAGACAACATAATCATTAAAATGTTCAAAGTAGTGTTGCCAAAATTCGGGTGTCATTTCTTCAAAGGATTCAAATGCAGTAACAATTTGAATTTCTGGTCTTATGCGATGAAGAAAAAATAGTTTTCCTCCAATTCTTCTAGGAAAAAACATGACATTTTTATCCCATATTAGCATCTCTGTTCCATCTTTTTCAAGTATGTGGTCATGCTGGTTATAGCGATAATATTTCTCGTTACTGATTCCTTTGGCACCAATGAATTTATTGAATTCTTCATAGGTTATTTGAGGAACAATAATACCTTTTCGTTCAAAATGAATTAAGTCTTTGGATGTTGCTAAACAACCCAAAGCATTCACACCATCATAAGCTGTAAAAGTTAGATAATACGTGTCTTCAATTTTTACAATTCTCGGATCTTCTATACCATGAGATTCATAATCTAGTTCTGGGGAAAGTAAAGCAGTTTTGTTACGTTCTTCAATAAATAATGGTCCTTTGAGTTTACAGTAGCCAATGCTAGAGTGATTTCCTGTGCTCACTGCACGATAGAAAAGGTGTACGTATTCTCCATCTCTAATAGCTGCTGGATTTAATACACCTTCATTTTCAAAATTATTTGTGGTTTTTTGAAGTAGAATTCCCTCTTTAATTACGTTTATCATGGTAGATTTGGATTTTTTTATAAGATTAGAATCAATAATAAGATGATAATTATAATAGCACCTATAGAAAGATAAACACCATTACTAGTAGTTCTCATAGTAGTTTTAATTTCTTTTACTTCTTTTCGGAGTGATTTTTTCTCGGCTCTAGACAAATTAGATTTATCCATGTCTCTGATTTCTTTTAATCTGTTCAGTAACACTTCTGTTTTAGAATCATTTGCAGTTGAATTAGAAATTGGCGTATCTGTTTTTACTATAGTAGTAGCAAAAGTTGGCAGTGTTGTTGCCATTACTAGCATAATAATTACCGATCTAAGTTTTGAAATTGTTTTCATGTTTTTAATTTTTTATCAACAGATTCTTTATTAATTTGAGGAAATTGTTTTTCTAATAATTCCACATGTTTTCTTGTATATATATTCAATAATGTTAGTGACTCTACCAATTCAAAAGTAGTAGCATTTTTAATTAGCATTGGAATGGCGATTAAGAGTTCCTTTTCATACCAATATATTTTTTTTAATTCTTGCATAGCTTTGTCACACAAAGTTTCAGTAACTATAAATTTTTTTCTATCTACAATGCTTTTGATTTGATTGTTTGAAACCTTGGTCAAGTAATTTGTTACTGTGTTTTTCATGTTCATTTCATTTATTTATTTGTAAAAAAATCTATAACAAAAGCATGTTGTTGTCTTGCGGTCATTTTATCGGTTTGTTTCACCTGAATTTTGACATCTTTAAAACGAATATCAGCAGCTAATTCATTGAATAATTCTTCTTTGGCATTAGTAGGACCAAAGAGGATTACCTCTTTGTATTTTTTGACAACATCAATCAATTTTTTATAGTATTTGGATTGCTCATACAACTCTTTGTTGTGCATGTGAGCTTCACCTTTTTTAAAACTATTCAATTTTTGCTGTTGGGTGAAATTGGATTCAATAGTTTTTATTTCAAATGGATTTTTAGAATACTCCATCAAATGCGCCATAGAATGATCCATCCAAATGCCTATTTTTTTTCTAGAAGCTGCCATGATTATATTATTTTACTAACTCGGAGAAGGTATTATGATGAGTTTGTTTTAGTTCTACAAATTTGGAAATGAAAAGGATAAAATATATTATAAAATTTATTCTTACTATTTTATAATTCACACTTCTTCCAAGTTGATACGTCTTTTGTCTTTAAGGTTTTTAAAATATGTAGGCGTAAGGCCAGTTACTTTTTTAAACTGTGTAGAAAGATGTGATACACTACTGTAATTCATACTATAGGATATTTCAGAAAGGTTGAGTTCATCATAGATTAGAAGTTCTTTAACCTTTTCTATTTTGTGTGCAATGATATAATGCTCAATGGTAATACCTTCTACTTCTGAGAAAACATTAGCTAAATAAGTGTAATCATACCCCATTATATTACTAATATATTCAGAGTATTTTACTTTGGGAAATTCCCCATTATAATGAATCATTTCGGTAATTATAATTTTTATTTTTTCAATAAGGATTGACTTTTTATCATCCATCAGTTCTAAACCTGATTTTAATAAAGCGGCTTTTAATTTATTTCTTTTGTCTTCTGTAATTTCACCAATAATTTCAACTAAACCTAAATCTACACATGAATAATGTATACCCAATTTTTTCAGTTCTTGTTTTACTAACATCTTACAACGCAGACTGACCATAAATTTAATATAGAGTTTCATTTTTTTTTTAGTTTATTTGAATACTTCAGTTTTCAATGTAAAATTATTCGAATTGCAATTGAACACATCTGTATAGTAATTATGGGCCAATCCACAGTTTCTCAAATCAGGGTGATTTGCATCAAATTGAGAATATGTATTACCAACAAACATTAAGAATGTCAATAAAAAAAAGTAATTTTTGCTTTCATAAAAAAAGATTTAGTAGAATTATTTATTGAAATTAGACACATCTTTCTAACCTACCTAATTTTTTCTATGAAAGGCAAGAATAATCGTTTAAAAGCGAAAATTTTAAGTTTAAAGGTATATTATTTTTGTTTAAAGGTATTTATTTTTAGTTAAAAGGTTTTTTATTTTTATTATAGGATTTTTTTTATTTTAACTTTTGATAGATATTCATATATTTTTAAAAACTGTAAAAACAAAAAGGAATCCTTCTCAAATTTTGTTATGAGAAGGCTTCTTTTTTTATCAGAGGTTATTGTCTTTTTTTAAAATTCTTATTGTTGTCCATGTTATTTAGTTTTATGGTCAACTTTTGTCAGTACATGATATTAAAAAATAAAACCTCTTAAAAAAAATTAAGAGGCTTTAATCTGATTGATATTAGTCTAGTTTATGATTTTTTAAAATTTCCGCTAGCAACATCTTTCAAAAAGGAAATTACACCCGGGAAATAATGTTCCTGATCATCATATTGAGAGCAATGACTTCCGTTCGGACAATATAAAAAACGTCCGTTTTGAACTTCTTTTGATATCCATTCCATATGTTTTGGATCCATAGTGTCATATTTTGCGCCAATGACTAAAGTTGGAATCGTAAGTGTTTTTAGTTTTGAAGTTATATCCCAATCTTTTAAAGTGGCATCACCTGTAATTCCAAATTCACTTGGTCCTTGCATAAACACATACACATTCGGGTTTAAATGTTTGAAAGCTCTATTGATAGATTCCGGCCATTTGTCAATTGGCATTCTCAATATATGCTCGGTGTAATAATACTTGAACAACAATTCGGTGTATTTTGGATTGGTATAATCTTTCTTTACTTCAAAATCTTTGATTTGGGCAAATACTTTCGGGTCTAATTGTGGTCCTAAAACCTCTTCAGCATATTTATTATAAGCAGGAGCACTTGCCATCATATTGGCAATGACTAATCCTTTTAGGTTTTTTTGATATTTCAAGGCATATTCCATTGCCAGAATTCCGCCCCAGGATTGTCCCATCAAATAGAAATTAGTGTTGTCAAGTTTCAATGCTTTCCGCACTTGCTCCACTTCGTCTACAAAACGGTCAATCGTCCATAAGTTGTTATCATTTGGCTGGTCGCTATAGTAGGAACCTAACTGGTCGTAGTAGATATACTCAATACTTTCATTTGGGAAATAACCGTCAAAACATTCAAAAAATTCATGAGTTCCGCCCGGTCCACCATGTAGTAAAAGCACTTTTATCTTAGGATTGTTTCCAATGCGTTTTGTCCAGACATTGAATTTGCCAATGGGAGTTGTAATTGGAATCATTTTGATCCCACCTGTGGCTTGATCGTCTCTTTTTGAAAAATCGAGATAGTCGTTTTTTGGAGTGTCTACTGTTTTGTTTTCTTTGCAACCCGAAAATAAAAGTAATGCGAACAGTACGATGAATAGTAGTTTTATTTTCATAATTGAAAGTTTAAAGATTAGTTCGAATCATATATTTTATGAAATAAATTGATATATTTTTCCATCACAACCTTACGCTTCAGCTTCATAGTTGGTGTTAAATGCCCAGCAGGAACAGTCCATAAGTCCGGAGTTAACTCAAACTTCTTGATTTTTTCCCAGTTACCGAATTTTTCATTAACGGTATCAACTTCCTGTTTAATACGTTTAATGACTTCAGGGTTTGTTATAATTTCTTCATTGGTTGTTCCTATATCCGTTTTGTGCAGTTTTGCCCATTCCTTTACGAATTCAAAATTCGGCTGGATAAACGCTGCAGGCATTTTTTGTCCGTCTCCAATGACCATGATTTGTTCAATAAAACGGGATTGTTTCATTGCATTTTCAAGTAACTGCGGTGCAATATATTTTCCGCCCGATGTTTTAAACATTTCTTTTTTACGGTCTGTGATTCTAAGAAATCCATCGGCATCAATCTCTCCAATATCTCCAGTGTGGAAATAACCATCAACAATAGCTTCTTTGGTTAGTGTTTCGTCTTTGTAATAGCCCATCATTACATTTGGTCCTTTGCAAAGGATTTCGCCATCAGCAGCAATTTTTACTTCTACATTATTGATTATTCTTCCAGCAGTTCCAATTTTGAAACCTCCATTTCGCAAATCATTTACAGATATAACTGGTGAAGTTTCAGATAAACCATAGCCTTCCATCACATAGATTTCTGCCGCTGCAAATATTCGGGCTAAACGCGGTTGTAAGGCTGCACTTCCGTTAACAATCAAATCCAATTTTCCTCCCAAACCTTCTTTCCATTTACTGAAAATAAGTTTACGTGCAATTTTTAATTGAAACTCGTACCAAAAACCATTGACTCCATATGGTTCATATCTCAATCCGAGTTCAATTGCCCAGAAAAACAGTTTCTTTTTAATTCCGGTAAGCTCCGAACCTTTGGCAATAATCTTGTCGTAAACTTTTTCAATAAGTCTGGGAACGCCTGTCATTACAGTCGGGTTGACTTCCTTTATATTATCCGAAATCTTTTCAATCGATTCTCCAAAGTAAATAGCAACACCAAAATACTGATAAATATAAGTTACCATTCGCTCATAAATATGGCAAATAGGAAGAAAGCTTAACGCCCGACTTTCTCCAGGATTAAAGGGAATTCTATCGGCACTGTCCAAAACATTGGAAACAATATTGTTGTGCGAAAGCATCACGCCTTTTGGTTTTCCTGTTGTTCCCGAAGTATAAATTATAGTAGCTAATTCTAATGGTTTTACATTGTTTTTTCGGTCTTCAACTTCATTCTGATTGCTTTCGTCTTTTCCTAATTCGAGTAATTCCGACCAATTTTTGCATTCGGCAATTTCATTAAAAGAGTAAACTTCTTTAAGTTTTGGAACATTAGCTTTTATGGAATTCAATTTACCCAAAACTTCTTCATCCGAAACAAAACAATACATGGCTTCCGAATGGTTCAAAATGTATTCATAATCGATTTCTGAAATGGTTGGATAAATCGGAACTGTTTGCGCTCCGGTTTGTAAGGTTCCAATATCCATAACATGCCATTCCGTTCTGTTGTTTGAAGAAATGATAGCTATCTTATCGTTTTTCTTAATTCCCAAACGAAGTAGTGCTCTCGAAATGGTGTTTGCTTTTTCAAGATACTCTTTAGTTGAAGTTTTAATCCATTCACCATCGTATTTTGTGACCAAAGCGTCTGGTAGATTATATTTTTCAAGTTGATGGTATGGAAAGTCGAAAAGTCTTTTGATTGGAGTCATTGAACTACTAATTTTAATGCAAATTAAATAATAATAGTGTTACGCACAATATTAATTTAAAATATGCTGCATTTACAACCTAAATATGTAGTTTTGCTACCTTTAATTTTACCCTGAATATGAAAAAATTTCCCCGTTTTGAAGAGTATAAAATACTAGCCATTAGAATTCTATTGGCTTATGTTTTTTACTCCATAGCCAGGGTTTTATTCTACGTTTACAATAGTTCTTTAATAAAAGTAGGCGGCGTAATTGATTTTATAAAGCTATGTTACCACGGTTTGGTTTTTGACACTACAACCATCTTGTACATAAATAGTTTATTCATTTTAATATCTATTTTCCCAGCAGTTATTAATACAAAAAAAAGTTATCAAAAAGTATTGTTTTATATTTATATTATTACCAACTTATTTGCCTATTCTACTAATTTTATTGATTTTATTTATTACCGATATACATTTAGTAGAAGTACAAGAGCTTCGCTCGATACGCTTGAAAATGAGAGCAATAAAACACTTTTGTTTTTTGATTTTTTACTCAATTATTGGCATGTTTTTTTATTGTTCTTTGCTTTGTCTTTTATTTGGATTTTGCTTTACAAAAAGATGAAAATTTCACATAAAGCAGAAAAAATAAGTATAAAATATTTTTTGGTTTCTATTGTTAGCTTTCTCGCAATTACGACACTTTGCATAGGTGGAATTAGAGGTGATTTTAAGAAAAGCACGCGACCAATTAATATTTTAGATGGAAGTCGTTATGTTAAAAATTCAGGTCAAGCCGATATAGTTTTGAATACTCCCTTCGCTATTATCAGAACTTGGAATACCAATACGTTTAAGAAAGTAAATCTCGTTTCAAAAGCGCAGGTTGATAGTTTATTGGTCCCTATAAAACAGTACAAAAACAATCCTCCATCCAAGCCTAATGTTGTGATTTTTATACTTGAAAGTTTTGCGCGTGAATACAATGGTGCTTTTAACAAAGGCACAAAAATTAAGGGTTATCAAGGCTATACACCATTTGTAGATTCACTCGCGCAACACAGTTTAATTTTCACGAATGCTTATGCCAATGGTTGGAAATCGATTCATGGAATGTCATCTATAATTGCCGGGATTCCGTCGTTTCAGAATGCGTTTACTTCATCGCCTTATCCGAAGCAAAAAATTGAATCTTTAGTTTCTACTTTAGAAAGTCAAGGATATGACACTTCTTTTTTTCATGGTGCACCAAATGGCTCGATGGGGTTTTTAGGTTTTGGAAATATATTAGGCTACGACCATTATTATGGTAAAATTGAATTTAATAATGATGCTGAGTTTGATGGTGTTTGGGGCATTTGGGATGAGCCGTTCTTCCAGTTTTTTAACAACAAATTGACACAAAAAAAGCAACCTTTTATGGCGACATTGTTCTCGGTTTCGTCACATGAACCTTATAAAGTTCCCGAAAAATATGAAGGTAAGTTTCCAAAAGGAAAAGTAAACATCAACGAAAGTATAGGGTATACCGATTATTCTTTAAAACAATTTTTTGCTTCCGCCAAAAAGCAGTCGTGGTACAAAAACACCATTTTTGTTCTCGTTGCCGATCACGGAAATACAATTGCTTATGATGAATATAAAAAGGAGTTCAATAAAAATACCGTTCCGATTTTGTTCTTTTCGCCCGATGAAAAATACGTAGGTGTCAATAATGATTGGGCACAGCAAATTGATATTTATCCAACGCTATTAGACATGATTGGCTACCAAAAACCGTTTAGAAGTTGGGGCAGAAGCTTGATTAACGAAAGGCAGGTGGCGCCTTTTGTAATAAAATACGGTTCAAATATGTACCAGTTTATGAGTGGCGATTACATTTGCACCTTTGATGGGAAAAAGGCGATCGGGTTTTATGATAAGCACGACAAAGCGATGGAGCATAATTTAATTTCGAAACGAAATCCTGCGATGGATTTATTGGAATTAAAATGTAAAGCGTTTGTACAAGATTATATGGAACGTATTATTGATAAGCGACTTACTACAGTTAGATAAAAAAGCTAAATACCGAATGTCCACTGGACATTCTCCTCTTAATATCAAATGTACAAGATTATATGGAACGTATTATTGATAAGCGATTGACAACGATTAAATAATTCCTGATTTGTCATTCCCGCGCAGGCGGGAATCTATTTGTTATATGCTAGATTCGAGCCTGCGCGGGAATGACAAGTATAATGTTACAGCTTACCCATATTCTCCGCCAATGTCTCTATAAACTTTGAGATTGGTCCTTTAATCATCATCGCCATCATTGGATTGAAATCGCCTTCAAAGTTTAATTGCACTGCACTTTGGGCATCAGAAATAGCATCGATGTTTGCTGTTAGAGTAAACGGTAATTTATCGCTCGCTGCTGCTAAAATCACTTTAGAGTATGGCGTTTTGTCTTTCATTTTCAATTTGATTTCCGGCATTCCTTTTAAACCAAAGTTGAAAATATCAGCACCCAAAACTTCAAATTTGGCAATATTCTCAGGCATTAGTTTTTCAAAGTTTTTTACATCGGATAAAGCATCAAAGATGTGTTGTGCTGATTTTGCTACGTTAACTTTTGGGCTTTCTAGGTTCATTTGGTTATTTGGTTATGCGGTTATTTGGGAAACTTATCCCTTTTCTCTTATCCCTTTTCCCTTGATTAAACGCTCCACGTCGACGGACGCTCGCGCCATTCTTGTAATGTTTTGAGTTCTATTTCAGAAATATAATTTTTTGCAACAGCCAATTCTAATAAATTATTATAATCGGCTAAAGTGTTTAACTCGACATTCGCATTTTTGAAATTTTCTACAGCAACATCAAAGCCATACGTAAAAATAGCCACCATGCCTTTAACATTTGCTCCGGCTGCTTTTAGCGCTTCTACTGCTAACAAACTGCTGTTTCCCGTGCTGATTAAATCTTCAACTACCACTACGTTTTGCCCTTTCTGCAAAAAGCCTTCCACCTGATTTTGTCTACCGTGTTTTTTTGGTTCCGGACGGACATATACGAATGGCAATCCCATATATTCAGCGACCAACATTCCGATGCCAATAGCACCGGTTGCGACTCCGGCAATTACGTCTGGTTTGCCAAATTCTTTCTCAATATGTTTAGAAAATTCTTCTCGCACAAAATTTCTTATAGGCGGGAAGGACAGTATTAATCGGTTGTCGCAGTAAATTGGAGAATTCCAACCAGATGCCCACGTAAAAGGATTTTTTGGATTCAATTTAATTGCATTTATTTGTAAAAGCAATTCGGCTGTTTTTTCGGCTGTGTCTTTATTAATAATCATACCGCAAATGTATAAAGTTTTTGTCAACGATA